>JAITQP010000085.1 GCA_031288885.1 Prevotellaceae bacterium
CAGCGCGTCAGCTAAAAAATGCGCTATTATTTCTTAGCTGAAAGCTTATTGTAAATGAAGCATTTTGCTTACGTACTGAAAGGAAAACGCGCCACAAAGTAACAATTTGTAGCTGAAAAATTTTCGACATTCCGAAAAATTGGTTTTTTTGAGGGTTGGTGGAGGTGGCTTATAAGATAAATTTGCAGTTGTAAAGTGCCGCCATACGCTTTTTCGCGGCAGCGGCGGCTTTTCAAGCCGCTCCACCTTACAATGACGAAATTGCTTAGACATATTATTAACGCTTCGTCTTTTCCCTTTTTTACCCGTATATGGGTTCGGGTCTCGCAATGACGCAAAGCGCGTAACGTTGCAGCAAATCGTTAATCATTAATAACTAATAGCTAATAGCTATTTTCGCGATTTGCTCTGCGGCGTTTTCGATTGCCAGCGCGCCAATGTTGCGCTCAAGCTCCCTTTGCTGCTCCCCGTCGTTCGCCAAGCGGAGGGCGAGCGGGATGAGCTGCTCCAGCGCCTGCCCGTCGGGGAGGAGGAGCGCGGCGTTTTTCCTGACCAGCGCCATGGCGTTGGCGGTTTGGTGGTCTTCGGCAACGTTGGGCGACGGCACAAGGATGCAGGGCTTTCGCGCCACGCAGAGCTCGGCAATGGCGCTCGCGCCGGCGCGCGACACCACCACGTCGGCGGCGGCGTAGGCGTAGTCCATGCGGCTGATGAAGCTCGTCACCACAACGTTGCCGCAGGCTCTGCCGGCGAGCTCGTCGCCAACTCTCCGGCGGTAGTACTCGCCCGTTTGCCAGATGAGCTGCACGCCGGCGGCGGCCTCCACGGCGTTGAGGTGGCGCAGGACGCTCGCGTTGAGGGTGCGCGCCCCCAAGCTTCCGCCCACGATGAGGATGGTCTTCCTGTCGGGCCTCAAGCCGAAGTGCGCCACCGCCTCGCTGCGCAGGCTCGCCACGCTGCGCAGGTCTTGGCGCACGGGGTTTCCGGTGAAGATGATTTTTTCCTTCGGAAAAAACCGCTCCATCCCCTCATACGCCACGCATATCTTCGCGGCGCGCCTTGCCAGCAGCCTGTTGGTGAGGCCGGCGTAGGAGTTTTGCTCCTGTATGATGGTGGGTATCCCCTTGCGCTGCGCCGTCCAGAGGGTGGGCGCGCTGGCGTACCCGCCTACGCCCACCACCGCGTCGGGGGCAAAGGTGCGGATTATCCCCGCCGCCCTGCGCAGGCTCGTGAGCAGCTTGGCGGGCGCCGACAGGTTTTTGGCGGAGAGAATTTTCCGCTCTATCCCCACAACGGGCAAGCCGACTATCGGGTATCCCGCCGCGGGCACTTTCTCCATCTCCATTCGCCCCTCAGCGCCCACAAACAATAGCTCCACGTCCGGCCGCTCCTGCCTGAGCGCGCCTGCAATGGCTAACGCCGGAAAGATATGCCCCCCTGTACCCCCACCGCTGATGATAATTCTCATTTTTAATGATTAATGATTAATGATTAATGGAGCTTCTAATGGTTAGTCTTCGCAGTTCTGATGGAGGCGGTTATCAGCTTGATAAGCTCAATAGCATCAGGATTTATGCTTTCAAATTCGTTACCCGAAATGTATTCGGTTTCGCAAAGCAACTCCAGCCAATAGATTGTTTC
Source organism: Prevotellaceae bacterium (assembly GCA_031288885.1). Lineage (GTDB taxonomy): Bacteria > Bacteroidota > Bacteroidia > Bacteroidales > UBA932 > JAITMY01. The sequence continues at coordinate 1,642 of JAITQP010000085.1, forward strand.
ATTAGCCTCCTTTTGGGCAATTGACATTTTGTGGATAAAATCGTCCTTACTTTCCGAATACTCCGCTTCCCGTATCATAGCGCCAACAGAAGTACCACTCCGTAAAATCTGCTTCGACAGCACAAATTCTCTTTTTTCCCCGTTCAAATGCTTGTACAGATTTACAATCCTCACTGCAAACCTGAAACTCTTTGTTTTCAAAATATTGTCTTTCATAGAATGTTATTAAAAAATAATCAAGCATTAGGTATTATACACTGGACATTAATCATTAATCATTAATCATTAATCATTATTTCTTCCTCTTCTTTTTCTTGGCTGCGGCTCATGCTTAGGAGCATTCCAAACATGATGCAGGTGACGATTATCGACGAGCCGCCCTGACTTATCAGGGGCAAATTTTGCCCCGTGACGGGCGCAAGCCCCGTGGCGACGCACATGTTGACCAGCGCCTGCAGCACAATCTGCGTAACAATCCCTATGGCAAGTATCGCCGGAAAAAAGCGCGCGGACTTGCGCGTCATGACCCCTACCCGAAACATCAAAATGAGGTACGCCAGCAGCACCAGCACGGCCACCACCAGCCCGTACTCCTCTATCACGATGGCAAAAATAAAGTCGCTGTACGCCTCGGGCAGGTAGTAGCGCATCTTGCTGTTGCCGGGACCCTTGCCGAATACGCCGCTGGAGGCGATGGCCATGTGCGCAAAATCCGACTGCTCAAACGCCCCCGAGGTGGCCACAACGGCGTGCTCGTCGCCAAACCTGTCGTCCAGCCTGCTGTACATGGTCTTGAGCCGCGTCATGCTGATGACCTTGTTGCACGCCATGAGCACGCCGGTGGGCTTCTCCCTGCTCTTTTCCTTGGCGCTCACGGCGTCGGCCACCACCTTTGTGAGGCACAGCGCCAGCCCCACCAGCGCCGCCAGAGAGGCCACCGTGGCCAGCAGGTAGCGCAGCCGCGTGCGCCCAATGAACATGAGCGTAAAGCACGTGAGGCAAAGGATGGCGGCGGTGGAAAAGTTGGACAGGAATATGAAAAAGCACATGGCTATCACCGGCAGGGCAATGGGCACAAACCCTTTCCGGAAATCCTTAATATGCTCCTGCTTAAGCGTTACCTGCCTTGCGATGTAGAGGATGAGCGCGAGCTTGCACAGCTCCGCCGGCTGAAAAAAACCCAGCGAGCGCACCGCCTGATTGTGGCTGCGGCCAATGCACAGCATGGCGACCATGAGCGCCAGCGCGCCAAAGTACCCCACAGGCGCCAAGCTCATGAACAGCGTGTAGGGCGTGCGCGAGCAAATGTACATCAAGACAAACCCCGCCACCAGAAACACCAGCTGCTTCAGCAGGTAGTACAGCGGCTCCGCGCTGGGGGAGCGCCACGAGATGCCCGCCGTGGAGGAGTAAACCAGCAGGAGCGAAAAGCCCGACAGCGCCACCGCAATCAGCCAAATCGTTTTGTCGCCCTTTATGTATTTTCCCAAGTCCATCGTCGTTAATCGCTATAAGTATCGTATGGCGCGCTTGAACTGCTCGCCCCTGTCCTCGTAATTTTGGAAGAGGTCGAAGCTGGCGCAGGCGGGCGAGAGGAGCACCGTGTCGCCCTTGCCGCAGAGGCGGTAGGCGGCCTTCACCGCCTCCGCCGCCGAGCGCGTATCCACTATGGGGCTCACCACGCCGTCAAACGCCTCGTGGATTTTGCGGTTATCTACGCCCATGCACACAATGGCCTTCACCTTTTGCTTTACGAGCTCCAGCAGCTCGCCGTAGTCGTTGCCCTTGTCCACGCCGCCCACAATCCACACGGTGGGCGCGGTCATGCTCTCCAGCGCGTACCACGTAGAGTTGATGTTGGTGGCCTTGCTATCGTTTATAAACAAAACTCCGCCCACCTTGAGCACAGGCTCCAGCCGGTGCTCTATGCTTTCAAAGCTCATTAAGCTTTTGCGGATGTAGTCCTTTTTTATCCTCAGGACTTGCCCCGCAATGCTTGCCGCCATGGAGTTGTAAAGGTTATGCTTGCCCTTAAGCGAGAGCTCGTCAAGGAGCATTTCGAGAGAGTTGTTTTTGTACATTGCCGTAAATTTATTGTTGTTTAAACATGCACCCTGAGAAAGCTGCTGCCGCCGGCTAAAGCCCAGCAGCTGCGCCTGTATGTTGGCTTCCGCCAAGTATTTCATCGTCACCTCATCGTCTGCGCAGTAGATAAAGAAGCCGTTTTTGTCCATATTCTGCGCAATGCGAAATTTTGACCTTGCGTAATTCTCCATCCGGTAGCCGTACCTGTCGAGGTGGTCGGGCGTGATGTTGAGCAGCACGGCGACGTCGGCCTTGAAGCGGTACATGCCGTCGAGCTGAAAGGAGCTCAGCTCGAGGACGTAGTAGCCGAAATTTTCGGTGGCCACCTGCCACGCAAAGCTCCTGCCGATGTTGCCGCCCAGCCCAACGTTGAGCCCCGCGCGCTTCATGATGTCGTAGATGAGCGAGGTGGTGGTGGTTTTTCCGTTGCTGCCCGTGATGCACACCAGCTTGGCGGCGGTGTAGCGCGCCGCCAGCTCTATCTCCGAGATGACCGGCACGCCTGCCGCGAGCAGCTTTTGCACGATGGGCGCCGTGTCGGGTATTCCCGGGCTTTTCACCACCTCGTCGGCGCTTAGTATCAGCGCCTCCGTGTGGCCGCCCTGCTCGCAGGCAACGCCGTGGCGTTGCAGCGTATCCGCGTAGCTCGCCCCAATGCTCCCACGGTCGGACAGGAAAACGTCGAACCCCTTTGCGCTCCCAAGCACCGCCGCGCCAACGCCGCTTTCGCCTCCTCCAAGTATTACAAGACGCTTTTTCAATTACGAATTAAAAATTACGAATTACGAATTATTTTTCTACCCACTTTCCGTCCCTAACGGGACGCGCAAGCCCATTAATCATTAATCATTAACCATTAACCACTACCTCACCTTTAGCGTCAGCACGGCGGCGATTGCCAGCAGGGCTGCGATAATCCAGAAGCGCACCACAATTTTTGCCTCCGGCATATTTTTCTTCTGGTAGTGGTGGTGCAGCGGCGCCATGAGAAAGACGCGCCGCCCCTCGCCGTATCTTTTTTTGGTATACTTAAAGTAGCCCACCTGTATCACCACCGACAAGCTCTCGGCAAAGAGCACGCCGCAGAGGATGGGTATGAGCAGCTCCTTGCGGATGATGATGGCGCACACCGCTATAATCCCGCCCAGCGCAAGGCTGCCCGTATCGCCCATGAACACCTGCGCGGGGTAGCTGTTGTACCACAAGAACCCCGTGAGCGCGCCGATGAAGATGGCCATGAAAATAACCACCTCGCCCGAGTTGGGGATGTACATTATTTGCAGGTAGTCGGAGTAAATCACGTTGCTCGACAGGTAGGCAAGGATGCCCAGCGTTACGCCGATAACGATGGATACGCCCGCCGCCAGCCCGTCCATGCCGTCGGTGAGGTTGGCGCCGTTGGACACCGCCGTTACAATAAAAATGGTGATGAGCATGAAGATAATCCAGCCCGCCGCCTGCTTGTGCTCGCCCGCGCAGTCGGGCACCAGCATGTTGTAGTCAAACTCGTTGTCCTTAACAAACGGGATGGTTGTTTTGGTGCACTTGCACGCCTCGCTGAGGAATATCACGCGCTGGCTCTCCCCGCTGCCGATAATCATCTGGTGGGCTTTGGGGTCGTCGGCGGCGAGCTTGTCGTGCACCACAAAGGTGTCGCCCGCGTAGAGCAGCGCGCTGACAATTACGCCCAGCCCCACCTGCCCAACAATCTTAAACTTGCCGTGCAGCCCCGATTTGTTTTTCTTGAACACCTTGATGTAGTCGTCCAAAAACCCAAGGGAGCCGAGCCACGCCGCGCTGATGACCATAATCCACGTGTACATGTTGGTGAGGTCTGCCAGCAGGAGCGTTGGCGCAAGGATGCAGAGCAGGATGATGACGCCCCCCATGGTGGGCGTGCCGCGCTTTTGCAGCTGCCCGTTGAGCCCAAGGTCGCGCACCTCCTCGCCGATAAGCTTGCGCTTCAGCAGCCGGATGATGCGCTTGCCGAATACCAGCCCCATGAGCAGCGACAGCAGCAGGCCTACGCCTGCGCGAAACGAAATGTAGTTTATCAATCGTTCGCCCGGGAAGTCGTAAATGCTCCCTAAGTAGTTGATGAGGTGGTACAGCATGGTTTCCTGTTTTTTGCGTGATTACTAATGCCCGTATCACTTTCCGAGCTCGGCAAACACCGCCTGCAGCGTTTCCTTGTCGTCGAAGTGAAATTTTTTTGTTCCTATAATTTGGTAATTTTCGTGCCCTTTTCCTGCCACCAGCACGATGTCGTCCTTTTCGGCAAGCATTGCCGCCGCCTTAATGGCGTCGCGCCGCCCCACGATGACGAGGGTTTTGCGGCGAGCCTCGTCGTCTAATCCGGCGTACATTTCGTCCAAAATGGTCTCCGGATTTTCGGTACGGGGGTTGTCGCTGGTGAGGATAGCCCTGTCGCTGTTTGCGGCGGCCTCGCGCGCCATGACGGGGCGCTTGGTGCGGTCGCGGTCGCCGCCGCAGCCCACCACCGTGATAATTCGCTGCCCGCTCCGCCGCAGCCTATTGATGGTGCTCAGCACGTTTTTCAGCGCGTCGGGCGTGTGGGCGTAGTCCACAATGGCGGTAACGCCGCCGCTCGAGCGCACGTACTCAAACCTTCCCGCCACCGCCTCCAGCGCGCTGATGATGCGGACAACCTCGCCGTGCGGCGCGCCCAGCAAAACGGCGGTTCCGTAAATCGCGCTCACGTTGTAGGCGTTGAAGTCGCCAATGAGCCGCGTCCACAGCTCCGTGCCGTTTACGTCGAGCAGCATTCCGTCTAAGCGCTGCTCAACAATGCGGCACTTAAAGTCGGCGGGCGTGCGCAGCGCGTAGGTTTTTACCTGCGCCGCTGTGCTCTGCACCATCACCTTTCCGTTGCGGTCGTCGGCGTTGGTGAGCGCAAAGGCTTCCTTGGGAAGCCCGTCAAAGAAGGCTTTTTTTGCCCTGATGTACTCCTCAAACGTCTTGTGGTAGTCGAGGTGGTCGTGCGTGATGTTGCTGAAGACGCCGCCCGCAAAGCACAGCCCGTCTACGCGCCGCTGCGCCACGGCGTGCGAGCTGACCTCCATGAAGCAGTAGGCGCAGCCGCGCTCCGCCATGCGGTGCAGCAGGCTGTTGAGGGTAACAGCGTCGGGCGTGGTGTGCGTTGCCTCCACCGGCTCGTCGTCTACGAGGTAAACCACGGTGGAGATGAGCCCCGCCTTGTAGCCTAAGGCTTTGAAGAGGCGGTAGAGCAGCGTTGCGGTGGTAGTTTTTCCGTTGGTTCCCGTAATGCCCACCAGCTTTAGCTTTCGCGACGGGTTGCCGAAAAAGGTTGCCGCCGCTATGCCCGCCGCGCTGTCGCTGCTGTGCACCACGGCGTAGCACACGCTGGGGTCTATTTCGTCCGGCAGCTGCTGGCAGATAACGGCAACCGCGCCCTTGCGCACAGCGTCGGGGATAAAGGCGTGCCCGTCCGCCTGCGTTCCCCTGAGCGCAACAAAGCAGCACCCCTTGCTCGCCTCGCGGCTGTTGATGCACACGGAGGTAACCTCAACGTTGTGGCTGCCGCGCACCGCTGCCGCGCTAATTTGCTCAAGTATTTCTGTAAATTTCATCGCTTATATTCGTAATTCCTAATTTCTAATTTCCGCTGTGGCTCAGCGTTAGCGCTACCACGTCTCCCGCGGCGTAGGGCGTTCCCGCCTCCGGCGCTTGCCGCTGAATTGTTCCCCGCCCCGAAAACCTGACCTTTAGCCCGCTATTCTCCAGAATGTAGATGGCATCCCGCAGAGCCATGTTGGTAACGTTGGGTATTAAGTTCTTCACCATTCCCCTGTTGTGGGCAAGCACCTCTGCGCCCTGCTGCTCGGTTGTTACCCAGTCGCCCGTGTGGCTTTTTGCGCTCACCGGCACGCCAAGCCACCCGAGCGCCTGCTGCAGCTTTGCGTAGCTGCCGCTCTTGGTGTAGGGCGCTTCGGCCAGCGGCGCGCGCTGGGTTACCGGCGGCAGCCACGTGATGGAGCGGGCGTATATCTTTTCGGCTATCGCCTTAAAGACCGGCGCGGCAATGAGGCCGCCGTATGCCCTGTTGGGCGTGTCGAACGTTTTGAACGCCACAATGCAGCTGTACACGGGGTTGTCGGCGGGGAAATAGCCCGCAAACGACGACAGCTTTTGGTTGGTGTAGCCCCGCTGCGGCTCGGCAATGTGGGCCGTTCCCGTTTTTCCGGCAATGCGAAAGGCGTCGCTCCGCGCCCTTTTGGCGGTGCCGTTCTCCACCGTTCCCAGCAGCATTTGGTGCAGGTTGTCCAGCGTGTTTTTTGAGCAGATAGAAGCGTTCACCACCTGCGAGGGGAACGTTTTCACTATCCGCCCGTCCTGCCGCACCGCCTTAATGAACTTGGGGTGCACCATCACGCCGCCGTTTGCCACCGCGTTGTAGAGCGCCAGCGTTTGCATGGGCGTTATCTCCAGCTCGTAGCCAATGCTCATCATCTCCAGCGTGAGCCCCGAAAAGTTCTCCACCGACTTGATGTAGGGGGCAACGCCCGCCTTGCCCGGGGAGATGTCAAAGTTTACCACCTCCTTGAGCTTGAGCGCCTCAATGCGCTCGGCGAAGTCTTTTTTGCCGTCCTTGTTGCCGTAAATTCTCTTCGAGAGCTCAATGGTGCCCACGTTCGACGACTTCTCAAACGCCTGCTGGAGGGTCAGCATGCCGCCCTTTGAGCCTTCGTCCTCAAAGGTTTTGCCGTAGCGCGTTGTTCGCCCGTCGTTGGTGTTCACGGTGTCGGCCAGCCGCAGGTTTTTTTCGAGCATAATCATGTACGACGCCAGCTTGAACGTAGAGCCCGGGTCTTTGCTGTAGTATAGCGCGTAGTTTTCTTTCTCCACAATGAGGTTGCTTCCCTCGCGCTTTTTGTTGGCAATGGCGCGCACCTCGCCGGTTGCCACCTCCATCACCACCGCCGTGCCCCACTCAAGGTCGTGGTTTTTGTGCAGGCTTTTCACAATTTCGCTTTCGGCCACCTCCTGCAAATCCACGTCGAGCGTTGTGATAATGTCGCAGCCCTCCACGGGCTCCACGTCGGGCTTGCTGCGCAGGGGTATCCACTGCCTCCCCACGGTGGGGTGGTACTTCTGCATGCCGGCTTTCCCCGACAGCTCCTTATTGAAAAAATACTCAATGCCGATGTAGCCTTTCCCCTCCCCGTTAATTCGCCCAATTGTGTTGCGCGCCATCTCCTCGTAGGGCTGAAGGCGCCATACCTGCGTTTCCACAATCAGTCCGCCGCGGTTGGGCGTGTTGCGCAGGATTGGCAGCTTGCCGAGCGCTTTCTTTTCGCTGTAGGTAACGGTGCGCTTTACCAGCGGGCGGTAGCGAAACAGCGCGCTGTTGTTGAGCGCCTTTTGCCGGTCGGCTTTCAGCTCTTTGGCGTACGCTGCCGCGCTTTTGTCCTTGAGGATGCTGCTCAAGCCCCGCGCCAGCGAGTCTACGTACCTGTTGAATATCGTATCGTGAAGCCCCTTGGCGTTGAGGTCGGTAAACACCTTGTACTTGTAGATGCTGGTGGCCAGCAGCTTTTCGTCGTGCGCCAAGATGTTGCCGCGGCTCACCGGAATGGGCTTCTCCTTGTATATTTTTTCGTTGATGGTGACTACAACGTCTTTCTTGCCGTCCAAGCCGGCAATAACCCGTATCATCTGCGCCGTAACGGTAATGGCAACGCCCGCCACCGCGATATATACGATGGCAAACCGAGTGGTTATGGTTGACTTTACAGACATTACAGCAATCTTAAGCTAAAAAAAGAATTAAAAATTTGTTTGCGGCTACGGCTTAGCGTCGCCGCCGGCTATTCTCACGGGCGGCGTTTGCGCCTCCTTCAGGCTCAGCCCCCGCCGCTCCACCTCCCTCGCCACGCTGGTTTGGCTCGTAAGCCAGATGAGCCGCGCGTGGGTGGCGGTTGTTTCATCCTTCAGGTTGTTCACCTTCTCCTGAAGCAGCATCTTGCGCCTTACCTTGCGCTCCACCGCGTAGTGGTTGAAAATGTAGAAAAACCCAACGCCCAGAAGCGCCACAATAGTCCACTTCCAGCTGCTCACCAGCCTGCGCAGGTTGGCGTTGCCGGTAATCACGTCCGTCAGCTTGAGCTTTGTTTTTTTCTTCAGCTCCCGTACATCCTCAAACTCTTCCGTTTTTAAAAACATGCGCTACGTTTTTTGTGCGATGCGGAGCTTTGCGCTTCGCGCCCGCGTGTTTTGCCGAATTTCTTCCTCTGTGGGCAGAATTACTTTTTTGTTGACGGCTTCGAGCGGCGCCACCAGCCTCCCAAAGGCGTCTTTTTCGGCCTTGCCGCTCGCGCTGCCGCACCGTATAAAGTTTTTTACCATCCTGTCCTCCAGCGAGTGGTAGGTGATAACCGACAGCCGTCCGCCCGCCTTCAGCGCCTTTGCCGCCTGCTCCAGCATTTGCGCCAGCGCCTGCAGCTCTTGGTTGACCTCTATGCGCAGCGCCTGAAAAACCTTTGCCAGATACTTGTGCTCGTCAAACGGCGGGAGCGCCGGCCTAATTGCCTCCACGAGGGCTTGGGCTGTCGCAATGCTCGACTTTTTCCGCGCCTCCTCTATGAGCTTGGCGACTTTAGCGGCGTTGCTCAGCTCGCCGTAGCCGGCAAACATCCTGCACAGCTCCTGCGCGCTGCGCGTGCTGAGGAGCGCTGCGGCGGTGCACCCGCCCTGCCGGTTCATCCGCATGTCGAGCGGCGCGTCAAAGCGGAAGGAGAAGCCGCGCTCGGCGGTGTCCAGCTGGTGCCACGACACCCCAAGGTCGCCCAAAATTCCGTCCACCGCCGCTACCGAGTGGTAGCGCAGGTAGCTGCGCAAAAAGCGGAAGTTGCCCTTTACGAGCGTCAGCCGCCTGTCGCCGGCAACGTTGCCGCCCTGCGCAGCGTCGGCGTCTTGGTCAAACGCTATCAGGCGACCCTTGCTGCCCAAGCGGCGCAGGATTTCGCGCGAATGCCCGCCGCCGCCAAAGGTGACGTCAACGTACGTGCCGTTGGGCTTCACCTCCAAGCCGGCTACGCTTTCCTCCAGCAAGACCGGCACGTGATATGGCGCAGAAGTTTTCAGCTCTCCTTTCTCCTCAAATATTTTTTGCGCAGCGCCGCCGCCTCGTCGTCGGACACGATGCTGCGCTCGTAGGTAGCCTTGTCCCAGAGCTTTATTTTGTTGCCCACGCCCACAAACGCGACCTCCTTGCTGATGCCCGCTTTTTCGATAAACCGCTTGGGCAGCTGTATGCGTCCGGCGGCGTCAACGTCCAGCGCGTCCATGTTTTGGAACAGGTCGTCAATCAGCAGCCGCTGCTCGTCGTCGTACGGGTCGAGCGACTTCTCAAAGAACGCCACCTCCTGCTCGCACACCGCCTTGGTCATTATCGTAAGGTACTTTACCGCCGGCTCCCGCTGCACCACAAGCCGCACCTGACCGTCGCCCGAGGCGGCGGCAGCGCGGAATGCGGCGGGAAAGGGAACGCGCCCCTTGTCGTCGAGCTTGCACGTATGGCTACCTATAAACATTGAACATATAAATTTTATCGCACAAAGTTACACATATCTTCCCATTTTGCAACATTTTTACCCACTTAGCCTAAGGCGAAGTACTCAACAGCTCTCCCCCGCCTCCACGCTGTTGATATTATTTCGCTCATAGCCAGCATAGTAGCGTACATTTCGGGCGATTGCCAACGTACTATTAACAAAGTTTAAACACTTATTGTTCATAACTTTCCCGCCGCGAAATTATTTTTGACAAAATGGTGCGGCGAGGTAGCTGCTATCCATAAAATCCGTATCTTTGTTTTTTTTCCAAAAAAAATTCTACCTTAACGCCGTGGAAGCCATACAAACAATTGATATAGAAAAGCTCATCGCGTACAAAAATCCGCGCCTGCTGAGGTACATTCCGCGCTTTGTGCTGCGCTACCTCAAGCGAATTCTGCATCAGGACGAGGTTAACTACGTGCTGACAACCTACCGCACATCGGGGCTGGAGTTCCTCCGCGACTTAATCCGCCACCTCAACATCACCTACAGCGTGCAGGGCTTGGAGCGGCTGCAGCAGGGGCAGCGCTACCTGTTTGTCTGCAACCACCCGCTGGGCGCGCTCGACGGCGTGATCATCATGAGCGCCATCGGCAACGTGTTCCCCAACATCAAATTTCCGGTAAACGATTTCCTGCTGCTGCTGCAACCGCTTCAGCCGCTGTTCCTGCCCATCAACAAGCACGGCGCGCAGCCGGCGGAGGCGGTGCGGCAGCTGCGCGAGCGCCTGAGCTCCGACGATCAGGTGCTCTACTTTCCCGCGGGGATTTGCTCGCGAAAAATCGGGGGCAAAATCACGGACTTGCCGTGGAAGAAAAGCTTCATAAAAATGGCGGTGGAGCACAAGCGAAGCGTTGTGCCCATGTTCTTTGACGGGCGCAACTCCAGCTTTTTTTACGGCTTGGCGAGCTGGCGAAAGCGCTTGGGGATAAAGGCCAACCTCGAGATGCTCTACCTCTCCGACGAGCTGTTCCGGCAGCGCAACAGCCGCTTCACGCTCCGCGTTGGCGAGGCCATCCCCCACGAAACGTTCACCAAGGAGAGGAAAACCGCCGGCTGGGTCGACTTTGTCCGCCAAAAAACTTACGCGCTGGGAGAAAGCTGAAAATTACGAATTACGGATTAGGAATTACGAATATTTGTTAATACAATGATGGAACCAATTATTGCTCCGATAGACAAGCGTCTTATCATGAAGGAGCTGAGCGAAGACAAGTTTTTGAAAAAAACCAATCGGGGCGATAACGAGCTCTATATCTTGGACAACAACAACGCCCCCAACACCTTGCTTGAGATTGGCCGCCTGCGCGAAATTAGCTTTCGCTTGGCGGGAGGCGGAACGGGAAAAGCTATCGACATCGACCAGTTTGACGTGTCGAAAAACCCCTACACGCAGCTCATCGTATGGAACCCGCGCGAGCAGGAAATTCTGGGGGGGTACCGCTACATTCACGCCGGCGAGTGCGACATTGCCGACTTGGCAACCTCCGAGCTCTTCCGCTTCTCCGACAAGTTCAAAGCCAACTACATGCCCCAAACCATAGAGCTGGGGCGGTCGTTCGTGCAGCCCGACTTCCAAAGCTCCCGCCGCAACTCAAAAAGCCTCTACGCGCTCGACAACCTCTGGGACGGGCTGGGCGGATTGATAGTGCACTACCCCAACGCGCGCTACTTTTTCGGCAAGGTCACCATGTACCCCTCCTACAACGTGGCGGCGCGCAACATGGTGCTGTACTTTCTCCAAAAATACTTCCCCGACGCCGAAAACCTTGTGCGCCCCTTAGCCCCGCTGGAGCTGAACATGGACACGGCGGCGCTCGACGCGCTGTTTGCGGGGCGCAGCTACGCCGAAGGCCACAAAGTGCTCTCGCACGAGGTGCGCGCGCTGGGCGAGCACATCCCCCCGCTCATCAACTCCTACATGAACCTTTCGGCCACCATGAAAACCTTTGGCACCGCCATTAACCACGAGTTTGGCGCGGTGGAGGAGACGGGCATTCTCCTCACCATTGCCGACGTATATCCGGAGCGGGTAGACCGCCACATAAACGTCCGGCAGCGCGGAACGGCAGTCATCAACCAGCTGTTTCCGCGGCGGCGCAAGCGGCATTTTTAACGAATATGGGGGAAGTTGCCTGTAACAAACTTTATTGCTACTTTTGTGGAGATAGAGATATTTTATACGCTGATGTTATGAAAAGAATTGTTGTTATAGCGATGCTTGTAGCCACGTGCGGTAGCGTTGCCGTGGCGCAGGCGCCGGGGGTTATTAGCGTTAAGGCTTCTGCGGCGATAGAGCAGCTGGTGCAAAAGCACATTGCCTACAACGCTCAGCACCTCAAGATAGATGGATACCGCATTCGTATTTACCGCGATAATAGCGGCAACGCGCGGCAACGCTCGCAGGAGATTTCGGATAACTTTGCGGGGCTGTTTTTGGACATCCCCGTTTACCGCAACTACGACAACCCGTACTTCAGGGTTTCCGTGGGCGATTTCCGCACCAAGGACGACGCCCTTCGGGTGTACGTGCACATCAAGCAGCTGTACCCCAAAGCTTACATTGTGCAGGAGGCCATTAACTTTCCCGCGCTACTATAGGTAGAAAAATTGGGGGCGGTGCTCTCCAAAATATGCATAGTACATTTCCCACTGCAGAATTTACAAATAATGGCGCAACGCGTGCACACGGGGCGCGGCGGTTTGCGAGGAGGTTCCTCGCTGCGCTCGGAATGACGGGCGGGAGGGGGAGGGGGAAGAGACGCGAGGCGTGCGGGGACGGCGGTTTGCACGCTTCGCGCCCCTTTCCCCCCTCATCCTCGCCCGTCATTCCGACCGGCGCGCGCGAGGAACGAGCGCGCGGAGCGGTGTTTAATGAGGTTGGGGAGATGGTGGTGGGCACCTCCGGGCTATGAGGTTGTTTTGTTTAAGAATTAGGTTGAAAATGAGGTTGGTCGGGGCGGCGCAAAGCGCGAAAGCAACGTGCTGCAACATTCCTAATTCCTAATTCTTCACTATTTCCCACTGCACGGCTGCTTCGGCGGTAGAAATCAGCGGTTGCGCTTCGCTATGTAAGCCGTCAACAAAGCTTTGCAGCTCCTTTTCCCTACCTTCGGCGTCGGATAGAAAAGGTATGGAGAGCG
>JAITQP010000088.1 GCA_031288885.1 Prevotellaceae bacterium
AGTGTATGAGAAGCTTCAAAACGAATGATGAATGATTAGGGGTTGATGATTAATGGATAATGAATTGCAAAATTACGGAATTTATCAGAATTTACATAATGTAAGGGTGAATTTGAAACGGCCACCCCCGCCATTTCGAGCGTAGCGAAGCTCGGCGCAGCCAATCTCCTCGCATACGCAGCAATATTTTTACCCCAATTTGGATAATTTGAAATAATTTTTGTACATTTGCGCCGTTAATATTAAACGAAATATTTTTGTGCCTATGACACACACAGCGCAGTAATACGCGCTACTTTTAAGACATATTTTAGAAGCATTGAGCTTTTATTCTTCGCCATTAGAAAATTTAGCAGTTAATAATGAGTTGCGAAGAATAAGTTGCAATGTTCACGCTTGCGCGTGAACTTGACTTATTCCTACAACTCTTGGTCGCTAAATACCACTAATGGCGGGAAACAGTCAAGTTTCACGCTTTTTTTATGTCCGTACGTGGATGCCTAACCACTCCAAACGGGTAGAGGAGCAGAAACCTCTCACAACAACGGTCGGATTACTTCCCACGAAAAGCCTTTAGAGTAGAGGGAAAAACAAATTCATCTTCAAAAAAATGAAACAGAATTACAAGCTTTATTTGTGTGCTTTGCTGCTCGCTGGAGTGGCAAACACGATGACAATCGGCGCGCACGCCGCCGATAAGCCACAGCTGGCCGTGCTGGTGGTGGGCATGGAGAGCGAGGCCAAGTGCGACGAGCTGGCCGCGCGCTGGGCCTACGACCTTAACCGAGACAGCGCCTACAAGCTGCTCACCAAGGGCAACAGCGGGAGCGTGGGGCTCAAGTTCAACGAGCTGAGCACCCAGCTCGCGCAGGGTAAGCCGGTGGACACTACCGGCATTGCCAAGTGGGGGCGGGACCAGGGGATAGCCCTTGTGCAGCTGGTGGTGCAGGACACCATAGGGACGTCGCCCATGGAGAATATTGCAAAGCGGGTGGCGTGGCTGGTGGACTGCAATACGGGCAAGCTCTCCGGGCGCGGCACCTTCCGCCTGCGCTTCCCCTCGCCACCCTACTTGGAGAACAAAGCCAATAAAATCAGCTTGGTGGGAGTGCGCGGCGGCGTGTTTGAGATGGGGTGCAAGGCCGGCAGGGATGATAAAACGCATTCGTGCAGCGAGAGCAACGCACTCCCTCTTCAGGAGGTAGCGGTGAGCGACTTCAAGATAGGGAAGTACGAGGTAACGCAGGGGGTATGGCGCGCGGTGATGAAGGAGACAAAGTTTGAGAACTATTTTTGCTTTGGCGGCAACTGCGGCACGGCCAACGGTGCTCTTAACGACACCACCTGCGGCGCCGTAGCGTGCGACCCCCAGCGTCCGGTGGAGGCGGTAAGCTGGTACTTAGCGTTAGCGTTTTGCAACAGGCTGAGCGAGATGCTGGGCAAAACGCCGGTTTATGGAGGCTTTACATTCGCCGACATTGACGACGACGGCGACTGCACCGCGTGCAACGATGGCGCCAGCGTGACCGTGGACGCCAGCGCTAATGGCTACCGTCTGCCCACATCTAAAGAGTGGGAGTACGCAGCGCGCGGGTGCGAGGCAGGGAGCTGCGAGAACTTTGAGTACAGCGGCAGTGACGACCTTCAGGAGGTGGGGTGGAATAATACTGCAGACGCTGCCGCTTATGCCAGCGGCACCACGCATCCTGTAGGGCAGCTGAAAGCGAACGGCTTAGGTATTTACGATATGTCGGGTAACGTGTGGGAGTGGTGCTGGGATAGCTGGGATATCGGCTCTAACCGCGTGATCCGCGGCGACAGCTGGTACAACGATGCCGCCGATAGCAAGTATTGCGTTGCTGCTCGCCGCGACATCACCCCCAGAAACCGCACCAGCAGCGTTGGCTTCCGCGTGGTTTTGCCTTAGTTTTTCCTACGGCGTCCGTCCCTCTTGTGTAAGCTACGCGAGCTTGCCGGTCGGCGAGCGGGGGCATGCTCCGTTATGCTGCAGCGTGGGCGAGTTTTATATAAAGTCCAATAGATTTTTTCAAACGCTTTGCGCCATTGCGAGCGTAGCGTGTATCCATTAATGTAAATTTTTATTGGACTTTATATAAGCATAAAAAACTACACGGCTATCTCCAGCAAGCCGTAATCGTTTTTCTCCAAGTCCTCAATCAATGGCCGAATGCCAAGTAGTAGCGCACATGTCGCTTTTCGGTTGCAATTCCCCTTATTGAGCAAAACAACCTTGGGGGGGAAATTCATAAATATCCATTAGCTTGCGAAAGTCCCTATCGTGGGTAACGATGATATAGCCGTTTTTTCGGGCAAAATTCCAGATTTCAGCATCTTTTGCCGGCGCTCTTACCCCAATGCTATCGGCATGCGCACGCTCGCCAAAAGCGTCCTTCAGCGCTGCCACCAGCCTCCACGAAAGATTTGCGTCCAGCAGCAGCTTCATACGGCAAGCTTTACCATTTTTGAGTACGCTTCCCTTTCCGCCGCAAAAGCCAAGGCGGCGCGAACGTGTACCTCCTGCAGCAGGGGGTAATCCTCCAAAATTTCCGGCACGCTCATCCCCGCCGCCAGCCACTCCAGTATGTCGCCAACCGTAATGCGCGTACCCGTAATGCAGGGCTTCCCAAAGCGAACATCCGAATCAACGGTAATGTATGATTTCCAGCTACTCATGATGTATTTGATGCTTGTTTGCGCTACAAAAGTAAGCGTTTTTTTCGCAACGCCCAAACCGGACGTGTTTTTCTCCCTAAAAAGCAGCAAAAAAAAAGGAGCGTCCGCCTGTTTCCAGACGGACGCTCCCTAAAAGGCAGGCGGCGACCTACTCTCCCGCTTTCGCAGTACCATCGGCGCGGGCGGGCTTAGCATCCCTGTTCGGCATG
>JAITQP010000133.1 GCA_031288885.1 Prevotellaceae bacterium
ATACTGACAAGATTGAAGAAATTAACCTTAAATCGTAATTAGCCGTGTACGGATACAGTGATATAATTTTTGTGCATCCCAAATTTTTGTGGCTGCTGCTGCTCATACCGCTGCTGGTGGCGTGGTACGTTTTGGTGAGCAACCGGCGCAGGGCAACGCTGCAAATATCGAGCATCGGCGGGCTGCTTGGCGTGCAAAAAGGGCTGCGCTACTACCTGCAGCACGTGCCCTTTGGCTTGTGCTGCGTGGCGCTGGCGTGCATTTTTCTTGCGCTTGCGCGGCCGCAGTCAACCAGCAAGTCGGAGAGCATCTACACCGAAGGGATAGACATCGTTATTGCGCTCGACATCTCGGGCAGCATGCTGGCGCGCGATTTTAGCCCCGACCGCCTGCAGGCCGCCAAGGACATAGGCACGCAGTTTATTGCCGACCGCCTCAACGACCGCCTCGGGCTGGTGGTGTTTGCCGGCGAAAGCTTTACGCAGTGCCCGCTCACCACCGACCGCATCACGCTCATCAACCTGATGAAGGACGTGGAGTGCGGAATGATTGAGGACGGCACGGCCATAGGCAACGGGCTGGCAACCGCCGTTGCCCGCCTCAAGGACAGCAAATCGGTCAGCCGCGTGGTGATACTGCTCACCGACGGCGTGAACAACAGCGGTGAGGTGGCGCCAATAACCGCCGCAGAAATCGCCAAAACATACGGCATACGGGTTTACACCATTGGCGTGGGAACCATTGGCACCGCCCCCTATCCGGACATGACGCCCTTTGGGATACAGCTGCGGCAAATCCCCGTGGAAATTGACGAGGACATGCTCCGCACCATTGCCGAAATGACCGACGGAAAGTATTTCCGCGCAACAAGCAACACCAAGCTGCTGGAGATTTACGGGGAAATAAACAAGCTGGAGCGCGCCAAGGTTGAGGTCGACTCGCTCATACGCCACAAGGAGGAGTACACGCCCTTTGCCCTGCTCGCGCTGGGCTGCTTAATCCTTGAGCTGGTAATGAGGTTGACCATTTTAAGGAGAATACCGTGAGAGTTAAGAACTAAGAGTTAAGAGTGGCTTTGTTGCAATGGCAGGCGGCGCCGTCCCGTAGGGACGGAGAGAGGCGGGGGGGCGTGCCGGTTCTACCAGCATGCTGCCCCTACGGGGCAGCGTCCCGTTGCAACAAAGTCGTTGAGAGTTGATTAGGAAGCTGCTGAATTGAAATGCAAAAATTTGTAATTCGTAATTCCTAATTCGTAATTCCTAATTAAAAAGCTATGTTTCGTTTTGCACAACCGGAATACTTGATTTTGCTGCTGCTCATTCCATTTGCAGCGCTGCTGTACGCGCTTTACCTGCGCAGCCGGCGGAGGGCGCTGTCGCGGTTTGGTAACCTCCAAACGCTGCGGCAGCTCATGCCCAACGCATCGGTGGCGCGCGGGTGGGTAAAGCTGACGCTGTGGATGGCGGCGTTCGCGTTTTTGGTGCTGGGCATTTGCCGCCCGCAGCTGGGGGCGCGGGTGAAGGAGGTGAAGCGAAAGGGCGCGGAAATCATCATTGCGCTCGACGTGTCGAACAGCATGATGGCGCAGGATTTTTCGCCCAACCGGCTGGAAAACGCCAAGCGCGCCATTGCCCGCCTCGTTGACCAGCTGGGCAGCGACCGCATAGGGCTTATCGTCTTTGCAGGCGACGCCTACATTCAGCTGCCCATCACGAGCGACTACATCTCGGCAAAGCTGTTTCTGAACGCCATCAACACGGGCATTGTTCCCCGTCAGGGAACGGCCATCGGCAAGGCCATCGTTACGGCCATCCGCTCGTTTTCGCTGCAAAGCGAAAAGAGCCGCGCGCTCATCATCATCTCCGACGGCGAAAACCACGAGGACGACCCCGTAGAGGCCGCCCAGCTGGCCGTGAAGGAGGGCATAAAAATTTACACCATCGGCATCGGGTCGCCGCAGGGCAGCCCCATTCCCCTCAAGGAGGGCGGGCTGATGAAGGACAGGCAGGGAAACATGGTGGTAACGCGCCTCGACGAGGAGATGCTGGAGAAAACCGCCGCCGCGGGCAACGGCATATACGTGCGCGCCTCCTCCTCCAACCTTGGCCTGAGCGACATTGTAGGCGATGTGCGCAAGCTCGACAAGCAGGAGCTGTCGAGCGTTATCTACGAAGATTTTAACGAGCAGTACCACTACTTCTTTTACGTTGCCGTCATCTTGCTGACGCTGGAGCTGCTGATTATTGAGCGGAAAAAGGGGTGGAATATTTTTAACCGGCCAATAAAATGAGCAAGTTAAGAGTATTGAGTAGCTCATTAAGCTGCTGATTAGCCCTGAAAGGGCTTAATCTTCATAACCGCAGGTCAGCGACCTGCGGAGGAGGAAGTTCCTCATCCCGCTTTCTGCCTGAAAGGCAGGACATGATATGAGAAAGGAGTGCTGCCTTTCAGGCAGGGAAGTGGTGGTGTGCTGGCTGCCCGCAGGTCGTTGACCTGCGGTTATGAAAATTCTGCCTTTCAGGCAGAATGGATTTGAAATTATACGAAAAGATATGAAGTACAATGGAGTAGTTGAACGAAAATTGTTGTTCATAGATGAACAGATAAGTTGGCTCGAAAACTTGGAGATTACCTCTTTTGCCATGCTACAAGAAAGCACAATGCTTCAAAATGCTACAGAGCGCGCCCTACAGGTGACAATTGAGGCAATAATTGATACCTGTGAACGCATCCTTGCGCTTGAAAATCAGCCGCTGGTAAGCAGCTCAGCGGATACGGTAAAAAAAGTGCAGGAGTTGGGGATTATCTCTAAAAATCCGGATTACGTCGAAATGGTGGAATTCCGTGATTTTATGCTTCATCGCTATGATGAAGTTGATTTGGAAAGCATTTACGCCATAGTAAAGAAAAAGTTGCATTTATTCCGCGAGTTTATTCATGACATACGAAATACGTAGAGCAATGAAAAATTTAGAACAAACATCAAACACGCTTCAGCGCTCCTTTGGAGGATTGAGGGGACTTTTTGCGCTACTCACGCTTTTTTGTTTTTCTACCGCCCTTGCCCTGCCGCCGGAGCGCAAGGACGTGAGGGCGGGCAACAAGGCCTACAAAAAGGGCGAATACGCCGCCGCCGAAATCGACTACCGCCGCGCGCTGGACAAGGCGCCCGAAAGCGCCAACGCCAAGTTTAACTTGGGCAACGCGCTCCTCAAGCAGGCGGACTCCGCCGCCATGCAGAGCGAGGGCGGCAAGCAGCAGCTGGAGCACGCGCGCAAGCTCTACGAAACCGTTGCGGAAACCGGCGCGAGCGACAGGCAAAAAGCGTCGGCGTACTACAATCAGGGCAACACCTACCTGCAAGAGCAGGATTTTCGGGCTGCCGCCGAGGCGTACAAAAAATCGCTGCGCCTCAACCCCAACGATATGGAGGCAAAGCAAAATCTGGTGTACGCGCAGGCTATGAGCAACCAGCAGCAGCAGCAACCTCAGCCGCAGCCGCAAAATCAAGACCAAAACAAAAACGACGAGCAAAACAAGGACGAAAATAAAGACCAGCAACAGCAGCAACAGGAACAGCCGCAGCAGCAGGACAACAAAAATCAGCAGGATAAGCAGCAGCAGCAGCAGCAGCAGCAGCAGCAGCAGCAGCAGCAGCAGCAGCAGCAGCAGCAGCAGCAGCAGCAGCAGCAGCAGCAGCAGGATAAGCAGCAGCAGCAGCGCGAGGAGAAAATCTCAAAGGAGGATGCACAGCGTATGCTGGAGGCGCTGGAGCAGCAGGAGAAGGAAACGCAGGAAAAGGTGAAAAAAGAAAAAGCGCAAAAGGCCAAGCAGCGCAGCACGGGCAAGGATTGGTAACAAAACAAAAGCAGTCAATATATCTTAAAAATTTGGTAATACATACTATCTATACGCTATGCTTAACAAAATTGCTATCGGTTTTAGGGTGATGCTTGCGGCCTTAGCCGCCATGCTCTGCGCGGCGCAGCTTCAGGCGCAAAACATTCAGCTGGAAATACAGGCGCCGCGCGTGGTAACGGTGGGAGAGGTATTCCGCGTAACGTTTGTAGCCAACGGAAGCGTGAATAACTTCGCGCCGCCCAGCATGGAGGGATTTGCCATAACCGCGGGGCCGGTGCAGTCGAACAGCACGCAGGTGCACATTGTCAACGGAAAGGTAACGCAAAGCGTAACCTACTCGTTTGCCTACACGCTGTACGCCGAAAAGGAGGGGAAGTTTACCATCGGGTCGGCAAAGGTAACGTCGGGGAGCGACGAGGCGCAAACGCAACCCTTCGTCATAGAGTGCGTCAAGGGCGAGGATGCGCGCGCGGGGCAGCCGCCGCAGGGCGGCGGGCAAAAACCGGCGGCCACCGCCTCCGGCAACGACGCCTCCCTCTACTTGGGCGTGGCGCTCAGCAAAACCGAAGTCTACCGCGGCGAGTGCATCGTTGCCGCCACAAAGCTATACTCGCGGGGCAACAACCCCATTAGAGGCTTTGACAACGTAAAAAAGCCAACGTACAACGGCTTCTGGAGCCAAGATGTGGAGGTTCCTCAGGAGTTTCAGTTTGTTCGGGAAAACGTAAACGGCACGGTGTACGACGCAGGTTTGCTGTGGAAGCAGCTCCTCTTTCCGCAGCAGTCCGGCGAGCTGACCCTTTCGCCCAGCGAAATAGACGTGATAATACAGGTGCGCACAAGGTCGCGCGACATGTTTGAGGATTTCTTTGGCGGAGGCTACCAAAACGTCCGCAGGCACCTGCAGTCAAAAACCGTAAAGGTAAAGGTGAAAGACCTCCCCGCCGGTGCGCCCGCCTCGTTTTCGGGGGCGGTGGGCAGCTTCAAGGTGGAGGCCTCGCTCTCCAAAAACCAGCTGGTGGCCAACGACGCCACCTCGCTCACCATCCGCATATCGGGCAACGGAAACCTGAAGCTGGTAAACCAGCCCAAGGTAAACCTGCCCGTGGACTTTGAGCTGTACGACACCAAAACCACCGACGCCATCAAAAACTCGGACGCGGGCGCCAGCGGCTACCGGCAGTTTGAAATACCGCTCATCCCCCGCAGCGCGGGCGAGTTCGTCATTCCCCCCATCGAGTTCTCCTACTTCAACCCCTCCACCGGCAAGTACGTCACGCTGCACACCAAGGAGCTCGCCATATCGGTTGAGAAAGATACCAAATCGCAGCAAACCTACACCTCGTCGGAGGGGCGCAGGGAGGGCATCAAGTTTTTGGGAAAAGATATACGCTTCATCAAAACCGGCGACGCGCTCGCGCAGCACGATAGGCGCTTCTTTGGCTCCGCTGCGTTCTACCTGCTGTACGCGGCGCTGCTGGCAGTGTTTGCCGCGCTGTACGTATGGCTCAAAAAGCACAGAAAGGACAGCCAAAACGTGGTGCTGATGCGCAACCGCAAGGCTAACAAGGTGGCGAAAAAGCGGCTGCGCAATTCGGCCCAGCTGCTCAAAATGGGCAACGCGCAAGGCTTCTACGACGAGCTGCTGCG
The DNA here is from genome assembly GCA_031288885.1 of Prevotellaceae bacterium. Classification (GTDB taxonomy): domain Bacteria; phylum Bacteroidota; class Bacteroidia; order Bacteroidales; family UBA932; genus JAITMY01. The sequence goes on from JAITQP010000133.1 coordinate 5,512, forward strand.
CGCCATGTGGGGCTACCTGAGCGATAAGCTGAGCATTCCCGTAGCCGAGCTGTCGCGCGAAAGCGCACGCGAAGCCTTTGCCGAGCGCAGCATTGAGGAGCCCTACATCGAGGCGTTCATCAGCGTAATTGACGAGTGCGAGTTTGCCCGATACGCCCCAAGCAGCGGGCAAAAGGAAATGGCGCACCTCTACCGCGACGCCGTAAGCATCATCAGCAAGCTGGAGCAGAGGGTGAAATAGCTGAGAATTAGGAATTAAGAATTAGGAATTAAAGATTAAGGATTTTTGAGATGATTACTGTAAAAAAAATAGCGGCAATTCTTTTGGCGGCTGCGCTGCCGATGTTTGCATGCGCGCAGGTTGATACCGCATGGCAAGAGGCCAACGCGCTCTACGCCGAGGGCAAGTACGATGAGGCCTCCGGCGCGTACGTGCAGCTTGAGAAGAGCGGAAAAGTCAATCCGGCGCTGTTCTACAACGCGGGGAATGCGTTCTACAAGCAGGGCGAAATCGCGAAGGCCATCCTCTACTACGAGCGCGCGCTCCGCCTCGCCCCCGACGACGAGGATATCCGCTACAACCTTGAGCTCGCCAACCTGCAAACGGTGGACAAAATAGAGCCGATACCGCAATTCTTTGTCGTAACGTGGATACAATCGTTCTGCAACATTTTTGACGTTGACACGTGGGGCATTTTCGGCGTTGCGCTCTTTGCCGCCACGCTGATGCTGGCGCTCGTGGTGCTGTTTGGCCGCACGTCGCGCCGCAAAAAGGTATCGTTTGCCTTTGCCGTGGCCTGCCTCAGCATGTCGCTTGTTGCCACCGGCGTTGCCATGCGCGAAAAACGCCACCTCAGCAGCCACATCGAAGCTATTGTGTACGCTCCGGTAACCTCCGTAAAAGCCTCGCCCGACGCGGGAGGCGTTGACCTCTTTGTGCTGCACGAGGGCACAAAGGTGGAGCGGCTGGAAACTATTGGCAGCTGGGAGAAAATAAAAACCGCCGACGGCAATCAGGGCTGGCTACCCACAACCGCCATAGAAAACATATGACAAACCGCATTGATAATCTTTTTGCCGCAAAGCGCCGCAACATCCTGTCCGTCTACTTCACGGCGGGCTACCCGCAGCCGGACGACACGGTGGGCATTATTCGCGAGCTGGCCGCGCAGGGCGCAGACATGGTGGAAATCGGCATCCCCTTTTCCGACCCCATGGCCGACGGGGCGGTCATTCAGCAGAGCGGAGCCGCCGCCCTCAAAAGCGGCATGACGCTGCGCAAGCTCTTTGGGCAGCTCGAAGGCATTCGCCGCCACGCCTCGCTGCCGCTCATCATGATGGGCTACCTCAACCCCGTAATGCAATTCGGCGTGGAGGAATTTTGCCGCCGGTGCAGCGAGGTGGGCGTTGACGGCGTAATCATCCCCGACCTGCCCTTCAGCGACTACATGGAGCGCTTCAAGGCGCTGGGCGACCGCTACAACCTCCGCTTCATCATGCTCATCACCCCCGAAACGTCGGAGGAGCGCATACGCCTGATTGACGAAAACACGTCGGGCTTCATCTACATGGTATCGACGGCATCCACCACCGGCGCCAAAGACCGCTTTGACGAGCGCACGCTCGCCTACTTCCGCCGGATTGACGGCCTGAGCCTCCGCAACCCCCGCCTCATTGGCTTTGGCATATCCAACAAGGCTACCTTCAACGCCGCCTGCGCCAACGCCAACGGCGCCATCATCGGCAGCGAATTTATCCGTCTGCTCGGCGCTGAGCAAAGCATTGCAGGCGCAGTAGCGGCGCTCATGAAGAAGGTGAACCTTTAGTGAGCTAATCACTATATAAAATCCAATAAAAATTTACATTAACGGAGAAGCACGCTTCGCGGCATTGTAATGGCGCAAAGCGTGCGCATTGTAGGGGGGCGGGTTTCAAACCCGCCCTTTGTGCATACCACCCGCGCCCGCCCCCTGCCGTCATTCCGACCGACGCGCGCGAGGTACGAGCGCGCGGAGCGGAGGAACCTCCCCGCATACAGCCGTCCCCGCACGCCTCGCGCCATTAATCATTAATCATTAATCATTAACAACGCGTCTGGGACGATTGCCCGTAGGGCAATAATATCAATAGAAACCGGTGCTCACCACCCTCCA
>JAITQP010000182.1 GCA_031288885.1 Prevotellaceae bacterium
CGGCTTCCGGCTCGTGTTGCCGTAGCTCCGCGGGATTTGGTTTGGCCTTAGTTTTTCCTGACGGCGTCCGTCATTCTTGTAAGCTACGCGAGCGTGCCGGTCGGCGAGCGGAGCGAATAGCGCGGGCAGGTACCCCCTCCCGCCGGCAGCGCTGCGTTAGTAGCCGCGAGCGAAAGCGCGGCGCTGCCTTTTTTAATGATTAATGATTAGTAGTTAATGATTAATGGCGCATTTTTAATGATTAATGATTAATGATTAATGGAGGTTACACGCTTCGCGCCGACCCGCAACCTCATTTCCAACCTAATTCTTATAACAAAACAACCTCAGTAGCAAGAGGTTTACAACCATTCTCTCCCGACCTCATTACCTCATTATCTCATTACCTCATTAAGCATCATTTAAAATGAGGTTGCCGTGTTCTCATGCTTTGCGCCGTTAATCGCTAATCCTCAATTCTTCTTTTTCGTAATAAACGTGTACATAGCGGGCACCACGTATAGCGTGAGGAAGGTGGATACGGTGAGCCCGCCCACCACGGCGATACCCATCACAATGCGGCTGTTGGCGCCTTCGCCGGAGGCAAAGACTAACGGGAGCGTGCCGAGTATGGTGGAGAGGCTGGTCATGAGGATGGGGCGGAAGCGCGCCGTGGAGGCGTCCAGAATGGCGTCCATGAGCGTTAGCCCCTCCGCCTTGCGCTGGTTGGCAAACTCTACAATGAGGATGCCGTTTTTGGACACCAGCCCTACGAGCATGATGATGCCGATTTGCGAAAAAATGTTCATCGTTTTGCTGTTTATCCACAAGAACAGCAGCGCGCCAAACACGGCGAGGGGCACGGTGAACATGATGATGAGCGGGTCGCGGAAGCTCTCAAACTGCGCCGCCAGCACGAGGTAGATGAGCACCAGCGCCAGCAAAAACGCAAACATGAGGCTGGAGGCGCTGTCGCGAAACTCTTTTGACTCGCCGGCAAGCGCCGTGCGGAAGGTGTCGTCCAGCACCTCCTTGGCAATCCTGTCCATTTCGTTTAGCCCGTCGCCAATGGTTTTGCCCTTTGCCAGCCCCGCCGAAACGGTTGCCGACACAAAGCGGTTGTAGCGGTACAGGTTGGGCGGCGTGCTCGTTTCGCGCAGCGATACGAGGTTGTCGAGCTGCACCATTTCGCCCTGCCCGTTGCGCACGTAGATGGAGCGCAGGTCGAGGGTTTTGCTGCTCATCTGCCGCTCCATCTGCCCAATCACTTGGTACTGCTTGGAGTTGATAAAGAAGTACCCAAACCGCTGCCCGCTCAGGCCCAGCTGTAGCGTTTGCCCGATGTTCTGCGTGGAGATGCCCATCAGGTTGGCCTTGTCGCGGTTGATGTCCACGCGCACCTCCGGCTTGGTGAACTTCAGGTCAACGTCGGCCATCTGGAACACGGGGCTTTCGTTCACCTTTTCCATAAACTTGGGCACAAACTCCTTTAGCTTTTCGAGGTTGATGCCCTGCAGCACGTACTGCACCGGCATCCCCACGCGCCGCCCGCCAAAGGTGCTCTGCTGCATGACGAAGGAGCGGGCGTCTGTGAGCGGGTAGAGCTTGGGGGTGAGCGCCTCGTACACCTCCTGCTGCGTGCGCCCGCGCTCGGAGGGCGGCGTGAGCATGACCCGCGCAAAGCCGCCGCCCGACCACGCCCGCGACATGATGAGCTGCGCCTCGGGGACGCTCTCCGTAATGGCGTCGGTTACGTGGTCCATGTAGCGGCTCACGTAGTCGTAGGTGATGCCCTCGGCGGCGGAGCTGCGCACGATGAGCAGCGAGCGGTCTTCGAGCGGCGCCATTTCGGAGGGGATTTTTCCCCACAAAAACACAATGCACACCCCCATGCCCACGAGCACCGCCACCGCTACCCAGCGAAACCGCATAAAGCCGGTGAGCGTGCGGCGGTAAAAGCCGATGAGGCCGGTGAAGAACGGCTCGGTGGCGCGGTAAAACCACGGCTGCCGCGCGCGATGCTTCAGTATTCGGGTCGAAAGCATGGGCGTAAACGTTACCGCCACAAAGGCCGATATGAGGACGGCGCCGGAGATGACGATGCTAAACTCCCGAAAGAGCCGTCCGGTGGTGCCCTGCAAGAACACGATGGGGAAGAACACCGCCACCAGCGTGATGGTGGTGGAGACAACGGCAAAGAAGATTTCGTTGGCGCCCTTTCGCCCCGCCTCCAGCGGCGTCATCCCCTCCTCTATCTTCACGTAGATATTTTCCATCATCACAATTGCGTCGTCCACCACCAGCCCAATGGCGAGCACAATGGCCAGCAGCGACAGCACGTTGATGCTAAACCCCGCGAGGTACATAATAAAGAACGCGCCCACGAGCGACACCGGAATGACCACCGTGGGGATGAGCGTGGAGCGCCAGTCGCGCAGGAAGAGGAAGATGATGAGCACCACCAGCAGAAAGGCAACAACGATGGTTTCGCCCACCTCCTTGATGGAGGAGCGGATAAAGCGGGTGTTATCGTAAATCATGTTAATTTCCACGTCCTCGGGGAGGCTTTTGGCGATTTGCGCCATGCGCGTGTACACCTCGTCGGCAATTTCGATGTGGTTGGAGCCGGGCTGGGGGATAACGCCCACGCCCACGCCCGGGGCGCCGTTTTGCTTCATGATGCTGCGCAGGTCTTCCGGCCCCAGCTCGGCGTAGCCCACGTCGCGGAAGCGCACCACGCGGTCGCCCTGCTGGGCGATGATGAGGCGGTTAAAGTCGTCGGGGGTGATGAGCAGCCCCTGCGCGCGGACGCTGAGCGCCACGTTTTTTCCCTCAATCAGCCCCGAGGGGAGCTCAAGGTTTTCGCGCAGCAGCGCGTCGCGCACGTCCATGGGCGTAAGCCCGTAGCCCGCCAGCTTGCTGGGGTTCATCCACAGGCGCATGGCGTAGCGCTTTTCGCCCCAGATGGTGATGGCGCTCACGCCCGAAATCGTTTGCAGCTGCTCCTTGTAGGTGAGGTCGGCAATTTCGGAGAGCTCCAGCAGCGAGCGGCTGTCGCTCTGGATGCCAATCATGAGGATGGGGTCGGAGTCCGCGTCGGCCTTGGAAACGGTGGGCGGGTCGCAGTCCTTGGGCAGGCGGTAGATGGACTTGGAGACCTTGTCGCGCACGTCGTTTGCCGCCGACTCCATGTCGCGGCTCAGCTCAAACTCCACAATGATGCGGCTTTGCCCCGTGCTGCTGGTGCTGGTGAGCGAGCGGATGCCCTCAATGCCGTTGATGCTCTGCTCGAGCGGCTCGGTGATTTGCTTTTCGATGATGTCGGCGTTAGCGCCAATGTAGCTCGTGCTCACCGAAATGATGGGCGGGTCGACGCTGGGGTACTCGCGCACGCCCAAAAACGTGTAGCCGATAAGCCCAAAGATAATAATCACAATCACAAAAACGGTGGTAAGCACCGGACGGCTAATGCTGGTCGAAGAGAGAGACATGGTGAATTAGGAATTAGGAATTACGAATTGGGAATTACGAATATAGGAACAAACGGCACAAATTTAGCAAATAATTTTGAATAATAGGCTTTGGGTTAAAGGAAAGAACTTATGCCCATGTATTTTTGTTTAAAAGAATTTTTTACTACTTTTGCGGGAATTTAATTTTTATTCGTAATGAAGCAACTATTAGAATTGGGCGCAACGCTGCAAAAAACGGCAGCTGTAAAGTATGCTGTGGCGGCGGCGGCAGTGGTGTTTGTTTTTAGCTTTCCGTTTGTGAATAAGTTTTCTATTCTCACGCTGTGGCTGCTGGTTCTGTCGGCTATTACGGCGCTTATAGCCTATAGAGAGTTTAACGTCAAAGCGATATACCTCTTTCCGGTGGCGTTTTTTGCGTTTCGCATGCTCAGCTTAGCGTTCTCCCCGCCCGATGTTACCTTTAAGAATATTGAATACTGCCTTTCGCTGCTGCTTATGCCGGTGGTGTTTTCGCTGTTTAAGCTATCTCAGGCGCAAGTCCGGTGGTTTTTGCGCGTCGCTTTTTACGCCCTGCTGGCTGCCTTAGCCGTAGGCTGGTTTGTTTTTCTGCGCTACCTCACAGCGTCGGAGTACCCATTTCTGGAGGTGTGTAAAAGCCCCAAGGCGTACGTTGGCATGTTTTTGGGGCCGCTGATATTCTGGCAGCCCTCTTTTGTGTCCATCAGCCTGTCCTTTATCATACCCCTTGCGTTTTACCTGCGCTCCAAAGCGTGCATAAAGCCGCTGCTGATGTGGGTAGCGGTGGTGCTGTCCGTTGCGTTTATACTCCTTGTAGGCGCGCGCATAGGCATAGTGGTGTGCGGCGTTCTGCTGGCGCTGTGCTTGGTATGCTACCACGGGCGCCTTTCGTGGACTTCCAAAATCGGGGTATTGCTGGCGCTTTTTGCGCTGGGGGTTTTTGCCCACTTTTCGCCCTATAGCATTACCTCCGACCCTGTTCGGGCCAACCTGCGCTCGCTGGCGACCAAAATGATTGCCGAAAAACCCCTTTGCGGGTCAGGGGTGTACAGCATGCACCGCTACATTACCTCCGATGAGGTAGCGCAAAGCTACGGCTACACGTTCAACCATTTTCACAATACATTTGTTGACGAAACGGTGCAGTTTGGCTTGCTTGGGGGAGGGCTGCTCGTGGCGTTCTTTGCCTGCCTGCTTGTCCTTGCCATCCGCAGGAAAGACTTCCTGCTCATGGCGTTTTTGGCAATTTACCTGCCGTTTGGGTATGTGGAATCCATTTTTATGTCGGTAAAAGGTATCATGCCCTTTATGTTTTGGTTTTGCTTTTTGGTGAGCACGCAGGAAGAAAGGCTTAAAAGTTGAGAGTTAACAGCTAAAATTGAAAGGATTATGAAAACAAACATTTTACTGGCGGCTTTGCTCGCCGTTGCTTCGTTTCCGGTAAAAGCGCACGCAGCGCAGCCCGAAAAAGACTTTGCCGCTTACCTGCTCGCCTACTTTAAGGACGATACGCACAGCTTGTACTTCGCCACGAGCGACGACGGCTATACGTTTACCGATGTAAACGACGGCAATCCCGTTATGGCGGGCGACTCCATTGCCTCGCAGCGCGGCGTCCGCGACCCCCACATTATGCGCGGCAACGACGGCTACTTCTACGTGGCCATGACCGACTTGCATATCTACGGAAAGCAAAAGGGCTACCGCACAACCGACTGGGAGCGCCCGGGCGAGCTGTACGATTGGGGAAACAACAAGGGCTTTGTGCTGATGAAATCGAAAGATTTAGTTAGCTGGACGCACGCAAAGCTCGACCTCTACAAGAAGTATCCGGCGCTGGATGTGGGCTGCGCGTGGGCGCCCGAGCTGATTTTTGACGAAAACGAAGGCAAAATCATGGTATATTTCACCATGCGCAGGGGGCACGGCAAAACCAAGCTTTACTACGCCTACGTGAACAGCGACTTTACCGACTTGGAAACCGAGCCGGAAATCCTGCTCCACTACCCCGATACCACAAAGCAAATTCTTGACGCAGATATTACCCGGCTGCCCGACGGACGGTTCTGTATGATGTACGTTGTGCAGGAATCTCCCGCCGGCATTAAGATGGCCTTTTCCGATAAGGTAAACGGCGGCTACGTATATCAGCCCGAGCAGGTCGATTTTGAGCCGCGCTCCTGCGAAGCGCCCAACGTGTGGCAGCGCATTGGCGAAAGCAGGTGGGTGCTGATGTATGACGTTTTCAGCGTTACGCCGCACAACTTCGGCTTTGCCGAAACGACGGATTTTAGGCATTTCACCAACCTCGGACATTTTGATAGCGGCGTGATGCGCCGGGCTAACTTTTCCGTTCAGAAGCACGGCGCAATCATTCACCTGACAAAGGAGGAAGCCGAGCGGCTGAAGGAATACTGGAAGTCAGCATCAAACTCTAAGCACAAAAATTAGCATGGGCACAAAAATCTTTCTATCGGCAGCATGCCTGCTTGCGGTCATGTCGCTTTCGGCGCAGCGCCGCAACCCGTTTGAGGTGAGAAAAAACGTTCCGCTGGACTCCATTTGGCTGAGCGACCCTTTTATCTTGGCAGATGCAAAGACAAAAATGTACTACATGACGGGTACGGGCGGCATGCTGTGGAAAAGCCCCGATTTGCGGCTTTGGGAAGGCCCCTACCGCGTTACCCAAACCGACCCACGCTCGTGGATGGGCGAGCGACCGATGATTTGGGCGGCAGAGCTGCACGAGTACAACGGCAAGTACTACTACTTTGGCACATTTACCAACAGCAGCGTAAAGATAGATACGGTTAAGGGCAATGCCATAGACCGCCGCGCGTGCCACATTCTGGTCAGCGACAAGCCCGACGGGCCCTACGTGCCGGTTGGCGGCGAAAGCTACTGCCCCGAAGACCAACCCACGCTGGACGCAACGCTCTGGGTGGAAAACGGCAAGCCCTACCTGCTTTACTGCCACGAGTGGCTCCAAAACTGGAACGGCACGGTGGAAGCCATTCCCCTCAAGCCGGATTTGAGCGGGGTGGAGGGCAAGCGAAAAATCCTCTTTTTCGCCTCCGAATCCCCGTGGAGCAAGGAAAGGATAGGGGAGACCGTGCTGCCAAATAAGGTTACGGACGGCCCCTACGTTTTTCGCACCCAAACGGGGCGGCTCGGAGTAATCTGGACAAGCTGGGTATATGACGTCTACACGCAGGGGGTGGCCTACTCCGACAACGGGCGCTTGGACGGGCGCTGGGTGCAGGAGCCCGAGCCCATAACGCCGCCAAACTTTGGGCACGGCATGCTGTTTCGCACCTTTGACGGAAAATTGCTGATGTCCATTCACAGCCACAAGAGCGTGAACGGGAGGTACGTCCGCGCTCCCCGCCTGTTTGAGGTGGATGACAGCGGCGATAAAATTTTGGTAACAAAAGAGCATAAATGAAAAAGATATCCGCCGTTATTATCACCTATAACGAAGAAAGAAACATTGCCCGCTGCCTACAGTCGCTGCAAGGGGTTGCCGACGAAATTATGGTGGTAGATAGCGGCTCAACCGATAAAACGGAGGAAATTTGTCGGCAGCTCGGGGTAACGTCGTTCATACGCCACCCGTTTGAGGGGTATGTTCAGCAAAAAAATTGGGCCATGGAGCAGGCCACCTATTCGCATATCCTCTCGCTTGACGCGGACGAGGCGCTCTCCGACGAGCTGAAGAAATCTATTTTGGAGGTAAAAGAAAGCTGGACAGCTGACGCCTACAAGTTTAACCGGCTGACCTCCTACTGCGGCAAGTGGATAAGGCATTGTAGTTGGTACCCCGACGTCAAGTTGCGACTGTGGGACAGGCGTAAGGGGCGTTGGGGTGGCGTAAACCCCCATGATAAAATGGTGATGGAGCGCGACGCGAGCGTAATCCACCTAAAAGGCGACTTGCTGCACTACTCCTACCACAACGTTAGCGACTATATTTTGCAGGTCAACAAGTTTACGGAGATAGGCGC
>JAITQP010000185.1 GCA_031288885.1 Prevotellaceae bacterium
AATCATTTTTTTGCTGATGTGGTGTTAGAAGTATTGTTGTCTCCCTCATTGGTGGGGTCGGCGGGCGCTTTTTTGGGCAGCACGGTAAAGGAGGTTCGCTCCCTCACCGGATAGTCCAAGTCTTCGTAGCCGTGCCCCGCTATAATGGCCACGTGGGTTACGTCCTTGTAGTGTGGGTTCGTTTCCTGCTCATCCTTATACAGCACCTTGCGCGGGTACACAAAGTAGGTTGTCCACAGCTTGGCGCCAATGCTCTTGAGCTGATAGTCGCCGGCTTTTTCTGTAATGTACTTTCTTAGCGGAAAAAGTATCACGGCATCCTCCGGTGTGTTTTGGTTGATGTAGCTGCAAAACGCGTAGTCAAAGCCCAGCTTCATTTGGTATCGCTCCTCCAGCGTGGTGTTGCGGTGCTTCATCATGAAATCCCAGTTACCTTTCAGCAAGCTTTGCCACACCCACTGGTAGCCGCTGTTGTTGCGCATTGCGCCGTAAATCAGCAAGCCGCAAATCACTGCCACCGCCATGCTTCTGAAGCCAAAGGCGCTGCCCAGCCATTGCCAAAAAGGGTATCTTACTTTTTGCACAGGTGCAGGCGCAGGACGCCTCCCCTTGTCAAACTTTCCGGCTTTCTTCAGGCCGGTTGGTGGCGAAACTTTCCCTTTGTGAGCATATTTAGATTTAGCCATAAGCAATTAGTCTTGTTTTAAAAATATACCGACAAAGGTAGAAGTTTTTGTTGCAACAGCAAAGGAAAGGAGAATAAAATTTCTTAAACCCACGAGAACCCTTTTACTATGTTAGGTGTGATTTTGCAAATTGGCTCTGCCGAACTCCGCTGTGCTCCGGTTAGCCGTAGGACATAGAATAGGTAGCAGGTTCATTGGCCGTCACAAGCGTTGGCTATATCTGCGTGAGAATTGTTATTATGGTAATTTTCAGCGAAATATTTTGGCAAATATCCGTTTTGGCGTAGGATTTTAAGGCGTAATATTCGGCAAACAATCAGCGTTGAAGTAGGCAAGCAAAATCTTTCAGCTGGCGCAGCCAAGCACTTCCTTTGCCTTTTGCTGCATGTAGCGGTATGCCTCGTCGTAGTTGTTGTGGATAATGCCGTCGAGGATGGCGTCCTTGATGGCGTCCTTGATAACGCCCACCTGTCGGCATGGCGGCAGGTTGTAGGCGCTCATGATGAGCTCGCCGGAGATGGGCGGCTGGAAGTTGCGCACGCGGTCTTTTTCCTCAATTTCCTTTAACTTTTGGCGCACGAGCGCAAAGTTTTGCAGGTGGCGCTTTACGGTGTTTTCGTTTTTTGAGGTGATGTCTGCCTCGCAGAGCAGCATCAGGTCGTCGATGTCGTCGCCGGCGTCAAAGAGCAGGCGGCGCACCGCCGAGTCCGTCACCTCCTCCTGCGAGAGCACGATGGGGCGCAGGTGCAGCCCAACGAGCTTCTGCACGTACTTCATTTTTTCGTTGAGCGGCAGCTTGAGCGCCTGAAATATCTTGGGCGTCATTTTGGCGCCCAAAAACTCGTGCCCGTGGAACGTCCACCCGTGCCCCTCCTCGTAGCGCTTGGTTTGCGGCTTGGCCACGTCGTGCAGCAGGGCCGCCCAGCGCAGCCACAGGTTGTCCGATTTTTGGGCCACGTTGTCCAGCACCTGCAGCGTGTGCAGAAAGTTGTCCTTGTGCTGCTGCCTCCCCACCGCCTCAACGCCCTTCAGGCGAGCTATCTGCGGCAGGATGAGCTCCAGCAGCGTCAGCTCGTCCAGCAAGAAGAAGCCGGTGGAGGGCTTGGGGCATGCCATGATTTTGTTCAGCTCGTCGGCTATGCGCTCGGTGGAGACCACCTCGCCGGCCATGCGCTGCCGGTTGCGGCGTATCGCCTCCTTAGAGGGGAGGTCGATTTCGAAGCCCAGCTGCGCGGCGAAGCGCACGGCGCGCATCATGCGCAGCGGGTCGTCGCTGTAGGTTGTGTCGGGGTTGAGGGGGGTGCGGATGCGCCGGTCGTGCAAGTCCTGCACGCCGCCAAAGGGGTCTACCAGCGCGCCGTAGTCCGCGGCGTTGAGGCTAAACGCCATGGCGTTGATGGTGAAGTCGCGGCGCGCCTGATCTTCCTCCAGCGTTCCGTCTTCGACGATGGGCTTGCGCGAGCTGGCGCGGTACGACTCCCTGCGCGCGCCCACAAATTCCACCTCCACCTCGCCGTGGCGCAGCATGGCCGTGCCAAAGCTCTTGAATACGCTGACGTTGGTGTGCAGCTCCGCCGCCAGCGCCTCGGCCAGCGCAATGCCGCTGCCCTCCACCACCACGTCGACGTCCTTGGAGGGGCGGCGGAGAAAAAAGTCGCGCACGTAGCCGCCTATCACAAAGGCGCGCACGCCCTGCCGCTGCGCTATGCGCGAAATGTGCTGAAGTATGGGGGAGTGGAGATGTTCCAACGTAAAAAAGGCAATTGCTAAGTATTTTCGGGGGCAAAGATAGCAAATGTTTTGCATTTTGCTACGTGAATCTACAGCCCTGTTAGGGTTTTTTGTTTTGATTTATGCTCAAAAAATGTATCTTTGCACAGTAAATACCATCAAACCATGAGATACTTTAACATCGCAGGGCCCTGCAACAGCGCAGAGCACTACATGATAGAGGCGTCCACCCGCCTAAAGGGTGTAGAGCAGCTGATAGCTCAAAAGCAATACTTTGTAATCCACGCGGCGCGGCAGAGCGGCAAAACTACCTACCTGAAAGATTTAGCCAAAAGGCTCAACGCCGACGGAAAGTACTATGCGCTGTACTGCTCGCTGGAGGGCGTACAAAACGTCGTTGACCCGAAGGAGGGAATACCGGCAATTATCAGCTGCATCAA
>JAITQP010000262.1 GCA_031288885.1 Prevotellaceae bacterium
CCCCGCAAAAGAGGTGGAGGAGCACATCCGCGCCGTTACCGCCGAGCAAGTGCGCGCCTTGGCCTGCGAGGTGTTTAATCCGGAGACCATGTCATCGCTAATTTATGAATAATGATTAACGATTAATGGCGCAAGGCGTGCGCTGTAGGGGCGGGTTTCAAACCCGCCCACAATAACAACAGCAAACCCTAACAGAATTTAAAATCCCGTTAGGGTTGAGAAGATGCCGATAGAAAAACTTATTGCGCAGGTAAAACCACGCGGAAGCCAATGGCGCCATTGCGATTGCTGGCTGACCACGAGGGATAGCGAGCAAAAACACGGAGCCATTCGGAGTGAGGATTGTCCCAACCACCGCCGCGTATTACTCGGTAAGTGCCGCTCTCGGGACCTTTCGGGTTAGTTGCTGCAGCATTGGTATAAGCGTCGTACCAATCATAAATCCAATCCCAAACGTTGCCGGACATATCGTAAATACCAAGCCTGTTAGGCTTCTTCTGACCTACCGGATGCGTCGTGGAGGAGTTCCCGATGTGCCATCCTACCTCATTAACATCGTTGCTCCCGCTATACAGAAGGTTTTCGCACGTAGCAGCGCCGCTGCCTCCATCGCCCTTGCACCCGCGTGCTGCGTACTCCCACTCTGCCTCCATCGGTAAACGATAGCCATTATAGTTGGAGTTTAGAGTTACGGTGGTTTGATTAATAGCGTAAGCAGGCTTCAAACCTAACTTCCCGCTCAGCACGTTGCAAAACTCTACTGCTTCGTACCAAGTTATGTACTCCATCGGTCGCTGGTCGTCACAGAGCACATTGCCGCAACGAGCACTACCAGTGTAGGTGTCAGCGGCGTTTCCCCCCCAGTAAAAGTAATTCTCTTTTCCAGTCCCAGCCATCACCGCATTCCACTGCGCCTGCGTTATCGGATACTTCCCTATGCTGAAGTTGCTCACTGCTACAGAATGCAGAGGTAGTTCGTTGGTCTTACAATTAACTTGTTCAGCAGTGCACCCCATGGTAAATGTTCCTCCCTCTACGCGCACCATCTCAATATCCAACTCCGCAGGGTAGCTACGCGCGGGGGCGGGAGCGCTACGCTTACGCTCCGGCCCCTCCAGCTGCTTTGTTAGCGCTAAAGATACTCTTGGCAGGTCGCCCTCAACTATGCCGGTACGAATGTAGCGGCCTTTGCCGGATAGCTTGCTGTCTTTCGTGTCAATGAGCTGCGCCAAAAACATGTGGTCGTTGCCTTTGATGTCGTCCGTAACTAAGCATATCGTAGATATGCCGTTTGTTCGTCCCCACTCGGCAAGCGCGTTTCGGTCTATGCTCCTCGCGCCTTGCGTGCGCAGCTCGGTGAGCTTCGCCTTTACGGGGTCAGCGGCGCCGGATAGCATCGTGTAGCGGCTATTGCGGTTAAGCTCGGCGCCTATCTTCTGAGCAAGCGCGTCACCCAACGCATCAGTTTGCATACCCACAACAAATACGACCAGCGTGGGCTTGCCGGAGCCTTGCGCTCCGGCGGTCATCGTGCCTGTTGCTCCAATGAGCAGCAGGGCACACAAATAAATTTTGTAACTCTGCTTCATCTTTTTTTGTTTTTTTTATTGATTGCGCTTACTCTATTTACAGGATTTTCAGCATAACCTCCTTTGGGTGTAGGCAAAAAAATAGCGGACTTAACTTATCCGCCGTTGAGGTTGTAGGAAATACCCAATCTACAAATAAGTAAGCCCGCATTGCTGCGGCTTTTCTACTTATTCTTTTAGATTTTCTTTGAAACTTCCTACATTTCAACGGAAAGAATATAGCAAAAGCTATTTTAGTATGTCACTTTGTGCCTGTTGGCACGCTCTTTATCTTCTTCTACATAAAATTTTCATTTTAAATTAACGGTGCAAATATACGAATAATTATTTTAATTGTCCAAATTGGGGTGAAAAATATTGCTCCATTGCGCTCCGGCTGCTTTGCTGCGTCATAACGGGCAGGTTTCACCCCCGCTACGTTAGCAACTCTTACTTGTTATTCACTATTCGTTAATTCTTATTTAATATTAAAAGGGAAATTAGCGCGCGCCCATATCGTTTTATATGCAACCGAAACGAACACTTACTGTGTTGCACACCCCGCTAAAGAAAAAGCTTATCGATCGTTTTTTATACGCAGCAAATGAAAAATTACTATTTACGCGCATTTATGCTACTTGCCGCTGTGCTGCTTTACGCAGCGCGGGGCCATGCGCAGCAGGGGGTTATCTTTAGCCAGTACGCTTTTAACGGGCTGGTGCTCAACCCCGCATATGCAGGCTACAAGGAAAAATTCAACTCCACGGTGCTCTACCGCAACCAGTGGGCAAACATAGAAGGCTCGCCAACAACCATTTCGCTGCTCGTTGACGGGGCTATGCTGAACAACCTGCTGGGCGTGGGCGGGCACATCATGAGCGACAAGGTGGGCGTGCAGCAAACCCTGTCGTTTTTTACGGACTACTCCTACCGCGTCCAGCTGGACAGGCAGGGCACGCGCCTTGCCTTTGGGCTGTCCATCGGCGCAACGCAGCTCAGCCTCGACGAAACCATGGTGCGCCTCCACGACAACCACGACCCGCTGCTGACGGGCGGGCTGCTCGGAAAGCCCGTCTTCCGCCCCGACTTCAACGTGGGGGTATTTCTTGACCACAAGCGGTTTTCGCTGGGGCTGTCCGCTACCGAGCTGTGGCGGGACTACAAGCTGGTGCAAAAAAATCCGCAGCTCTACTTCACGGCGGCAACGCTCATCCCCATCAACCGGCACTACATCATTAAGCCATCCATCTTCTACAAGGACGACTTCATCATGCAGCCCAGCATTGACCTTAACGTTTTCCTCCTGATGAGGGACAAGGTGTGGCTGGGGGTGCTCTGGCGCAACGGGCTGCCGCTCAAAAGCCGGCTGGACAAAACCGTGCGGGGCGAAGCGTTCTACAGCTCGCTCAACGCGCTCACATTCTTGGCCGAGCTCTTTGTGTCCGACAACCTCTACCTCGGCTACGCCTACGACTTCCCGCTGAGCAAGCTAAATCAGGTGACGCTCCACACGCACGAGGTTATGCTGGGATTTACCATGGGAAAAAAGGCGCAGCGCGTGCTTACGCCAAGGTATTTTTAGTAATGGTTAATGGTTGGTGATTAATAGTTGATTTTAATTATTAACATTTAATATAACGGAGGAATGATGGCTGCAAATAGCTTACAACTCAGGGGGGCGCATCTGCTGCCCACGCTAAGGGCGCTCGCCGGCTCGGCGCAGCGCTCAAAATTCTTGCGGGCGGCGCTGCTGCTGTTGCTGCTGGTAGCGCTGGGCTATCGGGCGGCGCAGGCGCAGGTAATTGAGCAAAAGCGGGCAGAAGAATTTGTGGCGGCCGGCGAGTACCAAAAGGCGTTAGCCCTGTACGAGGAAATAAACAGCAAGCGCTCGACGCTGGAGTCTGCGCTGGACTTGGCGGACATCAACATTAAGCTGCGCCGCTACGTTGAGGCCGAAAAGTACTACCGCCTTGCCACCACCTACCCCGATTGTCCGGCGGAGGCGTACCACAACCATGGCAACGTGCTGATGTTCGTTGGCAAGTACGAAGAGGCGCGAAAAGCTTACGTCATCTTTGCCGCGCGCGGGGGCGACCCGTCCGTTGCGCGCGAGTGCATCTCGTCGTGCGACAGCGCCTTCGCCATTGCCAAGCGTCCGCCGTTCTTTTCCATCAACAACGAGCGAAGAATAAACACGCGCTACTCGGAGTTTGCCGCCACCATGCACGACGACTACGTTGCCTTCACCTCCGACCGCCCCATCGGCTACCAGCCTACCGACCGGAACGAGCTCGAGGCAACCTTTGCCACGCTGGAGGGGGTGGGTAAGGATACCGCCATCCAGCTGCTGCTGCGCAACGCGCAAGACCCCACCAACATAGTGCGGTTTAGCCGGATAAACCAGCACGACCAAGCCAAGGCGGCGCACTCCAAGTACGACGGCGATAAGTATAACCACTCCCTGTCGGAAAGCGACAAGGTAAAGCGCAGGGAGGAGCTGGCAAAGGAGCGCAAGCGGCTGGAAAAGCTGCGGGACAAGAAACGGAAAATCTACGGCGGAACGGGGAAACCCTACCTCAACATGTACCTCTCCAGCTTCCAAAAGGACCAGCCCAACGAGGGCAACGGCATTGTGGGCAGCTACGTGTGGACGTCGCCCATCATGCTGCCCGCGCCGCTCAACACCGGCGAGCACTCCGGCCCCTGCTGCTTTACCCCCGACGGGAACACCATGTACTTCTGCTTCTCCGAAGCGTTCGACGAGGCCTCCGTGAGCGGGGTAAGCCACGTGGGTATTATGATTTCCTACAAGGAGCAAGGCGCGTGGAGCGACCCCGCCCAGTTTCCCTACAACAGCCGCGCCACCTACTCCGTGGGGCACCCCTGCATATCCAGCGACGGGCGCACCATCTACTTCTCGTCCGACATGCCGGGGACGCTGGGCGGGCACGACATCTTTAAGTGCGAGCTGGACGCAAGCGGCGAGTGGGGAAAACCCGAAAACTTGGGGAGCGTAATCAACACCCCGCACGAGGAGCTGTTCCCCACGCTGGACAGCGAAAACACGCTTTACTTCAGCTCCGACGGCCACCCGGGGCTGGGCGGGCAGGACTTATTTAGGGCTATCGGCAAGTCCGGCGCGTGGACTTCCGTAGAAAACCTGCGCGCGCCGGTCAACACCAGCGCCGACGATTTTTCGCTCGTCTTTCTCCCGAACTCCAAAATGGAGGGGCTGTTCTCCTCCAACCGGCTGGGCGGCTACGGCGGCGACGACATTTACTCCTTCAAGCGCCTCACCTCGCCGATAAAAATAACGCCCGTGCCGCAAGAAAAGTACCTGCTTGCCATCACCGTGGTGAACAGGGCGGACTCCGCGCCCCTCGCCAACGTGCGGCTCACGCTCTCCGACGAAAAGTCCCAGAAAGCGCGCAGCCTCTCCTCCGACGGCGTGGGCAAAGCCTACTTCACGGTAACGCCCAACAGCACCTACAGCCTCTCCGCCGAGGCTTCGGGCTTTCTCCCCGCGCAGGCGGAGGACATCGCCACCGGCAAGATTAAGCCGGGCGAAAGCATCAGCATACTCCTCCCGCTCGACCCGCTGGTGAAGGGCAGCGCCTTTAGGGTGAATAACGTGTACTACGACTACGGCAAGGCTGTCCTCAAAAAGGCGGCGTTTAAGGAGCTCAACAAGGTGGTGAAGTTTATGAAGATGAACCCCGACGTGAGGATTGAGCTCAGCTCGCACACCGACTCGCGGGGAGGCTTTTTGGGCAACATGTCGCTGTCGCAGCAGCGGGCGGAGTCGTGCGTAGCCTACCTCGTTGAAAAGGGGATAAGCCGGAAGCGGATAGTGCCCAAGGGCTACGGGCCAACAAAGCTGCTCATAAAAAACGCCAAAACCGAAAAGCAGCACGCCAAAAACCGCCGTACCGAAATTAAGATTTTGGAGGTGGGGAAGAAAAAGAAAAAATAGGGGGGAGAGATTTCGTATTGGTTATCTCCAATCTTCAAATGTTTCCATAAAATCAATCTTTTGCACCGACGGAACCCTGAAGCTCATTACCGTTTTTCCCTGATAGTTGGTTACAGCAAAATCGCCCATGGTTATGATGTCCATACCGATAAGCAACCCCACACTGTTATCGAAAGATAGCTCTTCACATTCGGTTACGCGGGCATTCAACGTAATATTCGTTTTATTCAGCGTAATATTTACGTAGTAAACATTAACCCTTTTTTTCCCGTGCACTCCACGCGCTATTGCCCGCGTAATAGCACGCAAACCCAGCGCTTTTGCCGCTGATTTTGTTACCACAGAATTCGTTGCGCCTGTGTCCCAAAGGCCTGTTGTCTGAAGCACTTGTTGTGTTAATACGTTTTTCAACTCAACAGGCGTGATAATCCGGTTATTTATGCTCGGATAGTGTCCCGTGAGTGCTTGTATTTGTACTGGTGTAGATTGTGTTGTCGGCATAGGGCTAAGCAAAATATACGCATGGTGAGTAGAAATTTTGGGTGTAGGCTTCCTCTCCTTCCGTACATTCCTGTATAAGGAACGTCCCCGGCTCGTACTTTTCTGCTGTTTTGAACAGTGCCTCATCAAAAGTGTCGTAAGCGCCTACTACTTTGGTGCCCACAATAACAACAAATCGGTTATTATACTCTTTCACCAATTCATTTTGGTGCTTCAAGTAATATTTAAATTCTTTGTCAAGCATAACTACACGGTTTAAATTATATATTACCCTTTAGGTAAAGTAGCAAATTTCTAAGATAAGTAACACCTCCAAGTGTGTAGGATGGAATTTATGTGGAATTTAAATGCCACCCACGTCACAAATGTAAGAAAAATATTGGGTTAGCGATATTTCTCCATGCAAAAAATGCTAATCCTCTCGGAATAGTTTGATTATCACGGCTGCTTTCCTTTTGATGAAAATAGATTTCAAGAGACCCTCCTTATTTATCATCGTAATGTTCTTTTGCTGCGAGGACTATTATCGCGATTATTTCTTCATCAATCTGATATAATAATCGATGTTTTTTGTTAATTCGACGAGCCCAAATACCAGCTCCTTTGCTTCAGGAGAGAGTATGAGCCTATATTTCATAACCCTAATAGCGCGTCAACTTGCTCTGCCGTGTATGCTTCGCCTTTGCCATCTTTGATGCTTTGCATCGCTTGGTCTATTTTTTTTCCATTTCCGGAGAGAGGTACAAATTTTCCATATTGATAAAAGTCATATTAGCTATTCAGCAAAAAAACTCTCCGACCTCCGCCGCGTCTGCGTCTAAGGCAAATACGATGACGTGGTCGTTGGCTTTGATTTGGGTTGCGCCGGTGGCAATGGCGGCTTTCCCCCCGCGCACTACGCCGCCTATGATGGCGTTTTTGGGGAAGCCGAGCTCCTTGATTGCCGCCTTGCACGCCCTGCAGCCGGCCTTGGCAACGAACTCCAGCACCTCCGCATCGGAGCCGGTGAGGTACTTGACCGACTGCACGCCGGTATCTTGGGTAAACCTAAAGATGTGCCCCGCCGTAATGAGCTTCTTGTTGATGATGGTGTTGATGCCTATGCTCTCCGCCAGCTGGATGTAGTCGAGGTTTTCGACCTCGGCAATGGTGCGCTGCACGCCCATTTGCTTGGCCAGCAGGCAGGCCAGAATGTTGGTTTCGGAGTTGCCCGTAACGGCTACAAAGGCGTCGGTTTTTTGCAGCCCCTCCTCTATCAGGAGGTCTGCGTTGCGCCCGTCGCCGTTGATAATCATGGCGTTCTTGAACATTTCGGCCAGCTTTACGCAGCGCTCCTTTTGCTGCTCAATAATCTTGATGTTCAGCCGCCGGTCGAGCGAGGCGGCTACCTTTGTCCCAATGCGGCTGCCGCCAAGGATAATCATGTTGTGCACCTCCACATTTTCTTTCCCCGAAAACTCCAGCATGGCGCTCATGCCGCTGCGCGTGGTCATCATGTAGAGGCGGTCGCCGGCCTCAAACGTATCAAAGCGGTGCGGGATAATCGTCTTTTCGCTGCGGCTGATGGCGATAACGCGGAACTCCAGCTTCTTCATGCCAAAGGTGACCTCGGCAATGGTTTTGCCGGCAACGGGGGCGTCGTCCTCCAGCTTGAGCACCATCATCACCAGCTTGCCGTTGGCAAACTCGATGTACTCCGACGTGCTGGTCTGCCCCAGCAGGTTGACGATTTCCGTGGCCGCAATCTTTTCGGGGTAAAACAGGTTATCTATCCCCGCGTGGGTAAACGTGCTGCGGTTCTCCACGTCGAGGTATTCGTTGTGGTCTATGCGGGCAATGGTTTGCTTGGCGCCCATTTTTTTGCCCAGCATGCAGGTTACAATGTTGGTATCCTCGCTGGGCGTAACGGCAATGAGCAGGTCGGCGCGGTGGGTGTTGGCGCGCTCCAGCACCTCGAGCGAGGTGGTGTTGCCCTGCACCGTTACCACGTCGGTGTACGATTCTACGGCGCGAAGCCGCTCCTCGCTCGGGTCAACAATCGTGATGCTGTGGCTATCCTCCGACAGCAGCTTGGAGAGGTGCGTGCCCACCTCCCCCGCGCCGGCAATTATAATGTTCATGGATGAAGAATGCTGATAATGCACAAAAGTACGCGTTTTTTTTATTACATCGCCCTTATCGCGCTCCAAAAGTGCAAATAATTTTTTACCTTTGCCGTACCATTAACCACTAAACGCCACTGAAAATGTCTATTGAAGAACAGCAAGAATTAAAGCAAAAAAGCTACGCGGAGGCGATGCGCTACATGAGCAACGCCAAAGAAACGTTGCAGAACGCAAGGAAAGAGGACAGGTACTACCAAGACCGGAAGTACGTGCGCACCGCCTGCGGAACGGCCTACTGCGGCGTACTCCTCGCTCTCGACACGTATCTTCTGCTGAAAGATGTGGAGCTGCCGAAGAAGAAAAAACGCCGTTCCATCGAATTTTACGAACAAAACATAAGTAAAATCGACGGCAAAATGCTGAAGTATCTGGACACAGTGTACAGTGTTCTGCATTTAGACGGCTACTACGACGGCAATTTAAATGTCAACGTTATAACCGCAGGCTTTGACGCTGCCTACGACATCATCGACAAAATCAAACCGTTGACGACGGGTGTTTAATTAATA
>JAITQP010000084.1 GCA_031288885.1 Prevotellaceae bacterium
GTTGTTGGGGTCGTTTACGCGAATGCCCGCCGCCATGTCCTCCGCTTGCAGCGAAATAAATTCAATGTTAAACAGCGGATACAGCTTGCGCAGGTAGCACTCCAAGCACCACTCCTGATACCCGTCCGTTGAGTAAAAATCGTTGATACCCACCACCGCCACGTCTTCCTTTTTTGCCCTGTCCAGCGCCTCCGCCAGCGTATCAAACGCGCTAAACGAGTACGGCGTATGCAGGTGCGCGTTGACATTCAGCGGCGTGCCCACCAGCGTTGATATAGTTTGGATTTTTTGCATGATTTTAGAATTCTTAATTCTTAATTCCTAATTCCCCCCTACACTCCCTCCTTTGCCCTGCGTATTTGCTCGGCGTTGGTAAAATTCTGCGTAGGGATATGCCCCTTGAGCGGCACAATTTTTTCGTGGATAGCGTCTATGAACCAGTCGGGCTGGGGGAAGAAGGCGCTTTCGAGCTCGTAGCAGGGCGTTATCCAGCTGCGGGAGCCGAGCACCACGGGCGGCGCGTCGAGGTAGTCGAAGCCCAGCTCGGTGATGTTGCGGGCAAGGTCGTTGAGGAACGAGCCGCGGCCGGAGGCGTCGCCGGAGATGATGATGCGTCCGGTTTTCTTTACCGACGCCAGCACCTTTTCGTAGCAGAACGGCACCAGCGAGCGCGCGTCGATAACCTCGGCGCTCAGGCCGTACTTCTCCTCCAGCGTTTTGGCGGCGTCGAGCGCGCGGTAGAGCGTTGCGCCGATGGTCAGGATGGTGATATCCTTGCCCTCGCGCTTCACGTCGGGCTCGCCAAAGGGGATTTCGTAGTAGCCTTCGGGCACGCCGCCCTCGTGGAACTGCTCGCCCACGTCGTAAATGCGCTGGCTTTCAAAAAAGATAACGGGGTCGGTACCCTGCAGCGCGGCGTTCATCAGCCCCTTGGCGTCGTAGGGCGTGGCGGGAAAGGCGACCTTCAGCCCGGGAATGTGCGCCGCGAGCGACGTCCAGTCCTGCGAGTGCTGCGCGCCGTACTTTGACCCTACGGACACGCGCACCACCACCGGCATTTTGAGCACGTTGCCGCTCATGGCTTGCCACTTGGGCAGCTGGTTGAAGATTTCGTCGCCGCAGCGGCCGAGGAAGTCGCAGTACATGATTTCGGGAATGACGCGCCCGCCGCACATGGCGTAGCCGATGGCGGTGCCGATGATGGCGGCCTCCGAGATGGGCGCGTTGAAGAAGCGGTGGTAGGGCAGCGCCTCCGTCAGCCCGCGGTACACGGCAAATGCGCCGCCCCAGTCGCGGTTGTCCTCGCCGTAGGCTATCAGCGAGGCGTCCTTGTAGAAGCGGTCGATGATGGCCTCAAAAATGCCGTCGCGCAGCTGGTACTGCTTCATCTTGGAAACGGGCTTGCCGTCCTTGTCCACCGCAAAGCGCTCCTTTTTGGCGATTTGCTGCACGCGCGGGTTTTCGCTCATCGGGTGGTTGACCTCCGGCGTGGCGCCGGACAGGGAGTCAACGGAGAGGTTGGAGAACGTCATTGCGCCCAGCAGCTCAGGATTTTTCGACAAGTCCATGCGGGGCGACAGCGCGTCGTCGATGGAGAGCTTAAAGATTTCGAGCATGAGCGCCTTTACGTCCGCCCACGTGGCGTTCAGGTCGGCTTGGGTGGCGACGCCGGCGTCCACCAGCTGCTTGCCGAACGCGGCGATGCAGTCCTCGGCAGCCCATGCGTCTATCTCCTCCTTGGTGCGGTACGACGACGAGTCGGAGGGCGAGTGCCCCGATATGCGGTAGGTTACCACGTCGAGCAGCACGGGGCCGTTTTTGTCCTCCAAAATTTTCCGCTTGCGCCGGTACGCCTCGATGACCGCCAGCGGGTTGTAGCCGTCCACGCGCTCGCTGTGCATTTGCTCGGGGTTGACCCCCGCGCCAATGCGGGCGGCGAAGTCGTAGCCCATGGTTTCGCCGCGCGTTTGCCCGCCCATGCCGTAGCTGTTGTTCATGATGTTGATGATGAGGGGCAGCCCGCCCTTCATGTCGCCCTCCCAGAGCTGCTTGTACTGATCCATGGCGGCAAATACCAGCCCCTCCCACACGGGGCCGCACGCCATGGAGGCGTCGCCAATGTTGGCCACCACGATGCCCGACTTGCGGTTTACCTTTTTGTAGAGGGCTGCGCCTACGGCAATGTCGCCGCTGCCGCCCACTATGGCGTTGTTGGGGTAGATGCCGAACGGGGTGAAGAAGGTGTGCATGCTTCCGCCCAAGCCCTTGTTGAAGCCGGTGACGCGGGCAAAGATTTCTGCCATAGCGCCGTAGAGCAGAAAGCGCCGCCCGAGCTGCTTGGTTGTCCCCGCAAAGCCCCGCTTGGCAACGCTGACCGTTGCGCCGCCCCAGAACTCGCCCATAATCTTTTCGAGCTCGTGGTCGCTCAGCAGCTCAATGGCGCGCAGACCTTTTGCGAGGATTTCGCCGTGGCTGCGGTGCGAGCCGAAGATAAAATCGTTGGCGTCCAGCGTGTACGCCATGCCCACGGCGGCGGCCTCCTGCCCCGCCGAGAGGTGGGCCGGCCCCGGGTTGTTGTAGGCTACGCCCTCGTACGCGCCGGTGGTTTTCACCAAGTTCAGCATGGTTTCAAACTCGCGGATGACCACCATGTCGTGGTAAATGCGCCGCAGGTCGTCTTTGGAAAATTGCTTGCTTTGCAGCTCGTCCGCCACCGTTTTGCTGTACCGGTTAACGGGAATGGGGGTAAACGTTATCTCCCCCGCCTGCCGGAGGAGCTTTGGATCTACAGGTTGAGATTTTGGCATGATGTTATGATGTTAGCTAAGAGTTAAAAACTAAAGAACGACGTTGTTGTCACTATTTTTTCTCAACCGAGCTGAGCGGCTTTTTGCTGTTCTTCTTGCTCGTGTTTTCGTACTGCAGGTAAACTTTCAGGTGGCGCGCCGCCGTAGCGGAGCGATATACCTTTTGCAGCTCGGGATTACCGGTCAAGTCGGGCGCAGAAAATAAATAATTTGACGCATCCCAGCCAAAATACAAACCTGAGGACATGTTAAACGCACCCGCCTCTGAAAACACCCGCACGTCTGAATTAACGGCGTAGGGTATTGTTTTGTCGTTTACCAAATCTCGCCCCAGCTTGATGTAGGAAGCCTCGGACAAGGCCAGCTCGTACAGGGTGGGGAAAATGTCGCTATGCCACGCCCATTGCTGAGTGTTGAGCGGTTCTTTTGTTAGATATTTTGGAGGAATATACGCAATCAAAGGCACGGAGTACGTCCAGTACATTTGGTTATCGTCGAAGTTAAAAAGCTGACGGCAGTTATGGTCTCCCGTGGCAACAATAATGGTATTCTCGGAAAAAGGGGAGCTCCTGATTTTTTCGATAAACTTACCCAGCGCATCGCAGGCGTACTGGTAGCTTTGAAAATTTTTTACCGCCACGCTGCTGATATCTACCGTTGACCGAATGATGCCGGCAATCGAATCGTCTATCGTAATCGGCAGGAGATTATAGCTTGGGGGTATCTCATACGGCGTGTGGTTGGTAACGCTCATGCCGTAAATATACTGAGGCGCGCTGCTTTTTTCTATTTTCTCGAATATTCTGTCAAACATCGCCTCGTCAAAAACGCCCCACCCGCTTTCCTGCGCATGCGGGTTCTCCGCTAAAATCAGCTCCCGCCCCTCCACCGACTGAAATCCCTGCGCCGCCAAGTAGTTGTTAATGTTACGCCAGCCCAGCTTTCCGCCGGTTACAAAGCTGGTTTGGTAGCCGCTCTGTAGAAAGGGGTGCGTGGTTGCCGTGGAGAAGTACTGGGCGTAAAACGGTGATTGCGACACTGAGGCAATGGGCGTTTGCGTGATAAGCGCCTCCAGCGTTGAGATGGTGCCGTTGGTTGCGGGCATGAAGTTTTTGAGCAGGTAGCAGTGCTTAAGCGCATCCTCCAGCGCGCCCAGCAGGTTGAGCTGCTGGGTGTGCTTGGCAAAGTAAATAGTCCCCATGCTCTCCATTTGGAGGACTACCACGTGTGGGGGATTTTCTTTCAAAAACGGGTTGGGCGGCGTGGTTACGTGAAGATGGCGAAGTGGCTGCCGGTCGTCCACCTCCTCCACGTCCAGCTGAAGAAAGTCGGCCACCAGCTGCCGCAGGCTCATTGCCCCCAAGTACGCTGAGGGGTCGCCCATAATTCGATTTCTTTTATACTGCTTATGCGCCTGCTGAAAGGTATATATCCCGTTTAGCGTTAGCTGGTTGATGAACGAATTTTTGCTTATGGTGGCGTCGTCTATCTGCAGCGGGAAGGTTGAGAAAGTTCCCCGCAGGCCATAAAAGTAGGCGGTTAGAAAGAGGAGGAGGCATGGCACAAAGCCCGCTATGCCCAGCTTTATCCGGCTGAAAGGCTCAAATTTGAGCAGGCGGCCAAACAGCTTATACGCGCCAAAGCCCAGCAACGCCAGCGCAATGACAGTCCTGACCACCGGAAAATCTTTCCACACCGAAACCAGCACTTCTTTTGTGTCATCGTCCACCAGACCAAAAACCAGCACATCAATGTGGGACTGGTAAAATGAGTAGTAGTAGAAATCGACCGTGAGGGCTACGGCCGTTGCGACAAATATGACCGTATTGGTAATGGTATAGGCTTTTCTCCACGGCCCTCTCCACAGCCCAAATTTAGCTGATAGCGAATGGGCTATGGCGATAAGTAGGAGGGGAATTAAAAGGACGGTTATGATTTTAGCGTCAAACCGAAAGCCTGTTAAAAAAGCCCTGAAAATATCCCACTTGTTGCTCCACACGTCGGGGCTGGCGTGTACGAGTAAAAAAATAGCCCGATAGCTGGTGTACAGCAGGGCATACGCTACGTAGGAGCAGATTATGTAAGCAACCTTATTGAAAAAAAATTTCATACTTTTACTATTTTTAGTTTGCGCAAAGGTAGCAAAATCTTACGTGGTCAAATTTAAAAACCCTACTTCTTTGAATATTTCCGATACGGTGGGGTGTGGGAAGACCACCTCCTGCAGCTCCCTAACGGTCATCTCCTGCTCAATGGCGATGCACGCCCCGTAGATCATTTCGCTCGACGGGTTTCCGAGCATGTGCACGCCGAGGATTTCGCCGTGCTTTTCGCCCGTCAGCACCTTGCAGACGCCCACGCCGCCCTCGTTTTCCGCCACAAAGCGTCCGGCGTACGCCATGGGCAGCTTGGCTACCCTGTAGGCAATGTTGGCCGCCTTGGCCGCCTCCTCGGTGAGCCCCACGCCCGATATTTCGGGGTTGGTGTACACCACGCTCGGGATGGCGTTGTAGCGCATCGCGTCGGCGCGCCCCGTGAGGTTGTTGACCACCACCTCGCCCTCGCGGCTGGCGGTGTGCGCAAGGAGCGAAAAGCCCGTAACGTCGCCCGCGGCGTACACGTTGGGAATGTTGGTGCGCATCCGCTCGTCAACCTTAACGCCGCCTCTGAGCAGCTCCACGCCAAGGTTTTCCAGCCCAAACCCGCTCACAACGGGTCGCCGCCCAACGCTCACGAGGATTTTGTCGCCCGTAACGCTCGCCGCCGCGCCGTCCTTGCCGGTGAACAGCACCTCGTTTCCCTTTACCTCCACCACCTTGCTCAGCAGGTTGAACTTCACGCCCCGCTTGGCGTAAACGTCGCGCAGCATGGCGCTCAGCTCGGGGTCGAGCCCGTTCAGGATTTCGGGCAGCATTTCCACCACCGTAACCTCCGTGCCGAGGCTGTTGTAGAAGCTGGCAAACTCCATGCCTATCACGCCGCCGCCAATGATGACCAGCCGCTTGGGTTGCTCGGTGAGCGCAAGAATTTCGCGGTTGGTGAGCACAGCGTCGCCCGCCTCCTTAAGACCGGAGATGGGCGGCACAAACGCCTCCGAGCCGGTGCAAATGAGCAGGTTTGCCGCGCGGTAGCTTTCGCCGTTGCAGGCAACTTCAACCCCCTCCGCGCTTCGCCCCTGAATTACGGCTTCACCCTTGATAACGGTAACCTTGTGGGCTTTCATCTTTGCGCCCACGCCCGCTACCAGCTTGCGCACCACCTTATTTTTGCGGTCAACCATCTTGCCAAAGTCAAAGGTGGCGCTCTTGGCGTTCACGCCGTACTTGTCGCCGTGAACGGCCGTGTCGTAAACCTTGGCGCTGTAGAGCAGGGTTTTGGTGGGGATGCAGCCCTCGTTGAGGCACACGCCGCCCAGCTCGCGCTTCTCAAACAGCGCAACGCTGAGCCCCTTTGCGCCTGCGCGCTCTGCCGCAACGTAGCCCGCAGGCCCGCCGCCGATAATTGCTAAGTCAAACATCGCTTGTATATTTTTTCTGATAATATTTTACCGGTGAATATCGCCTCCGCTGGATTTCTCGGTATTTATGCTTGTATATGTCAAATTTTTGATGTTAATATCCGCGCCGCTGGATGCGGAGGCCTGAACGTTGGTTGCTTTTCCGCTTACGCTAATATCCGCGCCGCCGGATGCAGAAGCCTGAAGGTTGGCTGCCTCTCCGCTTGCGCTGATATCTGCGCCGCCGGATGCCGCCAAGCTCAGGTTTTCCGCCGCGAATGATTTGACGTCAACGTCTGCGCCGCCGCTTGCCAGCAGCTTACCGCTGACGGTTTGCAAATGCTCCACGTCGCAGTCGGCTCCGCCCGACGCCGCCAGCTCCGTATTTCCTGCGACGATTAGGTTGCGCACCTTGGCGTCGGCTCCGCCGGAGCTCGCTATGGCTACGTCTTTGCCAACTTTCAGGTGGGCAATGTTTGCATCTGCTCCGCCCGACACGCTCAGCTGAAACGAGCTCTCGCACGTCAAGCTGTCCGCATGGAAATCGGCGCCTCCGGAGGCCTCCACCGCGCTGAGCGCCGGCGCGGAAACGTGCACCTTCAGCGGCGATTTTGTGCGAAACACTTTATCCTTGACCTTAACCTTGACGACAAGCGTTTCGCCGTCCACCTCGGTAACAACCTTGCCGATATGCTCCTCCTCGGCCTCCACAACAACGCTACGCGAGGCGCTTTGGGTGAAGTAAACGTCAACGCCGCTTTTCGCGCTGATCTTTTGGAAAGCTCCCACTTCCCTGTTCTCCTTTACCACTGCTCCGGCCGTGCAGGCTGTGGCGCAGAGGAAAAATGCGCAGCTTTGCGCTAATGCTAATGTAGCTACTCTTCTTTTCATTGTAATGAATTTTTAAATTGTTAATTAGAAAAAGAAAATTTTACTGTTAGACGTAACCAAGGGCAGCTTTGGTTGCAACGGGAAAAAAAAATTTCAGGGCAACCGCATCCAAGCTTAGCTTTCCGCCAGTAGCTTTGCAATCAACGCCGATGCTATTCGAGAAGCGTTTATCCTCCTGTTGAGCGTTGTCCACTGTGAAGTGCCTTGCTCGAAGTTTTTCTGCGCCTTTTCGCATTTGTGCATTAATGATGAAAAGGTTTGAAGCGCTTCCTCCAGCTCCGGTTTTGTAAAAGTATCCATTTTTATGAACGCTAATCTTTAATTGTCGCAGCCGAACTCTACTCTAACTCATGCCATAGGAAGATTATCGATGGAATTTCAGACTTGTCGTTGGTGTAACACCATTCGTCAACTCTTCTTGCGACGTGTGATCCAATACTTCTTGTAAAGCTTTGCTGGGAGTTGCTTTTTTTATCAACCCCTGCGTTTTCAATTTCTCTAACTCCGCTTCCAATTCTTTCAATTTTTTTTGCAAATCGTCGATTTTCTCGCCAAGTTCTATCCATTGTGGAGATCCTTGAACGCAACCCGTCCGTTCTTTTTTAATACTATTAATCTCCAACCTGAGATTATTAATAGCCTCTTTTATTGTTGCAATAGTATTCATTTTGTATTAAAATTTATAGCTCAAAATCCAAATCTTCAATCTCCTCCGCCACCTGCTTTACAAATCGCGTTGCCTCGCCGCCGTCCAGCGCGCGGTGGTCGTAGGTGAGGCTAAGCCCAAGGTGGGGAACAAATCC
>JAITQP010000284.1 GCA_031288885.1 Prevotellaceae bacterium
TTGTCTAATATTGGATATGAAGCCTATTCTATCACTGATTTGATGACAAAAATCGGATTAAAAAGCAGACCAAAATTCTTCTCACGCTATATTCAACCTGCCCTGCAAGCCGGTTTGGTAGAAATGACCATCCCCGAAAAGCCAAATAGCCGCCTGCAGAAGTATCGACTTACGGTATCAGGTGTTGAGCTGAAAAGTCAGCTTGAAAAGAATAGGGAACAAGATAACGAGCATATCAGGGAACAAGTCGGGATACAAGTCGGGGAACAAGTAAATAAGCTGTTGTCTAATATTGGATATGAAGCCTATTCTATCACTGATTTGATGACAAAAATAGGATTAAAAAATAGACCAAAATTCTTCTCACGCTATATTCAACCTGCCCTGCAAGCCGGTTTGGTGGAAATGACCATCCCCGAAAAACCCAATAGCCGCCTACAGAAGTATCGACTTACGGTATCAGGTGTTGAGCTGAAAAGACAGCTGATAAAACCGTAAAACCTTATCCCCTCTTTGCAAAAATTTTCAGCTTTTTGCGATTTCTATACAAAAATTCACATTAAACTCTCGCTCATCTTATTCTTTACCGAAAGGTTGCAGCATTTCAGTGCAGCAGCTTCCGGCTTTCCACCCCCTGCAATACGCTCATTTGCTGAATGGCAATTTGGTTTAGCTTTATCAGGCGCTCGTGCTGCGGAAGCCCCTCGCTGATGAGCACGGCGTTGATGTTTTCCATGTTCGACAAGCATATCAGCTCGTTGATGGTGGCGTAATCGCGGATGTTGCCTTTCAGGTTAGGGTTTGCCTTGCGCCACTCTGCGGCGGTTATGCCGAACAGCGCCACATTTAGCACGTCGGCTTCGCTGGCGTAAATGGTGGAGGTTTGCTGCGGCGTAAGCGCGGGAGGAATAAGGTGCTGCTTGATGGCGTCGGTGTGAATGTGGTAGTTGATTTTCGCAAGCTCCCGCTTCGCCGACCAGCCCAGAGACTTCTGCTCCTGCTCCTTGAGCCGCTGAAATTCCTTAACAACGTATATTTTAAACTCTGGGCTTATCCACAAGGCAAATTCAAATGCAATATCTTTGTGTGCGTACGTTCCGCCGTAGCGACCCGCTTTTGCCTGCAAGCAGATTGCGTGGGTCTTTTCCACAAATTCTTTCACGCTTACTTTAAACCGGTTAAGTCCGGCTTGATTTTTAATTATGGCGAATTCGCCATAATTAAAATCCGGATTATACACCTGCTCCCAGATACCTATGTATTCCAGCGTATTGCGGTTGCGCAGCCAATCCGCAACGAAAAATTCGCCGTCTTTGGCTTTTATCATGTCAGTTATGCAGATATAATCTTCATTATTAATCTGAATTACGGTTACTTCCGTATCTTTTACTGTTATTTTTGCCATTTTGCCTCCTTGCGGTATTGTTTATTTATTGACAAAGCACTACCATGCTACACCTTGCTCAGCGCGCCCTCAATATCCGCCGCCAAGTCCTCGAGCTCCTCCAGCCCTACCGAAAGGCGGATGAGCTCCGGCTCTACGCCCATCACCCGCTTCATCTCCTGCGAGAAGGTGCCGTAAATGGTGGATTCGGGGTGGATGGCGAGCGACTTGTTGTCGAACAGGTTGGTGGCGCGGCGAAAGACGTGGAGGTTATCCATGAGCCTGTAGCACGCCTCCTTGCTCTCCAGCGAAATGGTGAGCATGGCGCCCGGGTTGCCGGTAAACAACGCGTCGGAGAGGGCTTTGTAGGCGGATGCCTCCAGCTTTGGGTAGCTGACCT
This sequence comes from Prevotellaceae bacterium, assembly GCA_031288885.1. Classification (GTDB taxonomy): domain Bacteria; phylum Bacteroidota; class Bacteroidia; order Bacteroidales; family UBA932; genus JAITMY01. Next base: position 1,785 of record JAITQP010000284.1, read on the forward strand.
TAACAATTTTTTTCTGATGGGTGAGGCGCTGCGCCAGCCGGTACGCGGTATCGGACATTTTTTCGTAGCGCAGCTGCAAGGTTTCCATCCCCAACGCTTGCAGGTAGGCCGTGTCGGGAGGCATGCACGCGCCCATGTTCCGTGCAATCTCCGATTTGAGCTTGAACATGAATTGCGACATACCCTTAGGCTGCGGCGCCTTGGCCAGCTTGCGGTTGTGCTGCCAGTCAAACGTTCCGTGGTCAACAATCACGCCGCCCATCGTGGTCGCCCCGCCCGAAATGTACTTGGTGGTCGATACTACCTCCACGTCTATACCGCACGCCTTGGCCTCAAATCCGCACCACGGGATGATGGTGGTGTCGATAACCATGGGCACGTGCTTTGCCCGCATGATTTTGGCAATCTCCGGCAGGTTGGCAATTTCGAGGTGAGGGTTGGTCAGGATTTCGCAGAAGAAGGCGCAGGTGTTTTGGTCTACGGCGGCGGCCACCTCGTCGAGGTTGTCGGTGTTGACAAAGCGCGCCTCTACGCCAAACTCCGCCAGCGTGGACTTGAAAAAGGCAAAGGTGTTCCCAAACAGGTGCGGCGAGGCAACAATGTTGCACCCCGCGTAGGCTATCGTCATAAACGTGTTGGCGATTGCCGCCATGCCCGACGCGAGCGCCACCACGTTTTCGGCGCCGGAGGCCGCCTTTACCTTGTCCTCGAAGCCGGCAACGGTGGGGTTGGAGATGCGGGTGTAGGTGTGCAGCTCGTGCCGGAACTGAAACGCGGCGGCAATGCTCTCCGAATCGGGAAACTCAAAGGCTGCATTTTTGTATATCGGCAGCGTGATGGCGCCGTGCGCGTCGGGCTTGGCGAAGTGGCGGCGGATGATGCGCGTTGAAAATCCGCCCTGCGGTGAATTGTTGTGCTCCATAATGATTGTTTTTAAGGATTACGAAAAATGTTTTAGTAGCGAAATAAACCTGCCCAGCGTCCGCTCGGAGTGCGCGCTCGACAGAAAGTTTGCCTCAAGCTGCGAGGGCGAAAGATAAAAATTATTTGCCAGCATGTACCTAAAAAAGCTGCCAAAGCGCTGCTGGTCTGCCCGCTTGGCGTCGGCAAACGAGCGCACCGGATGGCTGGTAAAGAAAAGGGTAAACATCGACCCCATCCTGTTCAGGCGGACGCCCTTGCCGGAGGCAACCTCCGAGAGCTCCGCAAAAAACCGGTCTGCCTTTTCCTCCAAGCCGGCGTAGTAGCCCTTTTGGCTCAGGATTTGCAGCGTTTTAGCGCCGGCGCTCATCGCCACCGGATTGCCGGACAGGGTGCCGGCCTGATAAACGGGGCCATCGGGCGCCAGCAGCGCCATCACGTCCGAGCGCCCCCCAAAGGCGGCGGCGGGAAATCCTCCCCCCACAATCTTGCCCAGCGTGGTTAAGTCCGGACGGACGCCAAGCAGCTGCTGCGCGCCGCCTATCGACAGCCGGAAGCCGGTGATGACCTCGTCGAAGATGAGCAGCGCGCCGTGCTGCGCGGTGATGCGGCGGAGGAAGGGCAAAAAATCGTTTTCCGGCAGCACCACGCCCATGTTGGCGGGCACCGGCTCCACAACAACGGCGGCAATGTCCTCCCCCCGCTCCCGAAACGCGCGCGCCACCGCCTCCGCGTCGTTGAACGGCAGGCTCAGCGTGCAGGCGGCAAACGCCTCCGGCACGCCCGCCGACGACGCGCGGCTCAAGCCGGCAACCCCCGAGCCTGCCGAAACCAGCAGGTGGTCGGCGTGCCCGTGGTAGCAGCCGTCGAACTTGAGGATGATGCTCCGCCGCGTAAACCCGCGCGCCAGCCGCACGGCGCTCATCACCGCCTCCGTCCCCGAGCTCACAAAGCGGACTTTCTCCATGCTCGGGAAGTGCTGGTTGACTAACCGCGCCAGCGCCGTCTCCGGCAGGGAGGGGATGCCGTAGCTGGCGCCGTTGGACACGGCTTTCCGAATGGCCTTGTTGACCGACGGGTGCGCGTGACCGAGTATAAACACCCCCCACGACAGGCAGAAATCGGTAAACCTGTTTCCGTCAACGTCGGTCAGCGTGTCGCCCTTGGCTTTTCGGATAAACAGCGGCTGCGCGCCAACGCTCCGCAGCGCCCTCACAGGGCTGTTTACGCCGCCGGAAATGTACCGGAGCGCCTCCTCATATGCCTGAACGGAATTTGTATGCCTCATAAAATAATGATTAATGATTAGTGATTAATGATTAATGGCGCAAAGCGTGCATCTCCGCTAATGTAAATTTTTATTGGACTTTATTTAATTGTTCCCCTACGGGGAATTGGACACGGAAATGGGGTTTAAGCTCGCCCTTGCAAGCCCCATCTGCCACGCTTTGCGCCATTAATCATTAATCATTAACCATTAATCATTAACTACTCCCGTTGACCACTTGTAAAACTTGTGCATTTCCTCTTCGATGATTTGCTCTGCTTTTTTTACCTCCATGCCCCGCAGGGAGAGGTTGTTCTGCGCAAATCGCTCCACGTCGTCCAAGTCGAACAGGCGGACGCCCTCCTGCTGTGCCAGCGCAGGCTCCACGTCCCGCGGAAAGGCGAGGTCGAATATCAGCATTTCCTTTCCCAGCGGAATGTCCCCCTGCCGGACGATGGCGTGCGGGGCGGAGGTGGCGCAAATCAGCACGTCCGTAAACGCCAGCAGCTGCCGCTTTTGGCTCAGCGGCGTGGCCGTGCCGTGGTAGCGGGCGGCTAAGGCTTCTGCCTTTTCAAAATTCCGGTTGGACAAAAAAATGTTCACCGCCTGCTTGTCGGTCAGGAACTTCAGGATGTCCTCCGTGAGCTTGTTAACGCCAATGAGGCTGACGATTTTTTGCCGCAGGTCAACGTTCTCCTGCTTGAGGATGGCCACCGTGACTTGGCTGTGGGATACGGCGCCTTCGGAAATGCCGGTTTGGCTGCGCACCTTTTTGCCGGTGTGCATGGCGGTTTGAAAAAGCTTGTGGAGCTGGGGCGAGAGCCGGTACTTTCCGCAGGCTTCGCGGTAGGCGTTCTTCAGCTGCCCCTGAATAGCCCGCTCGCCGGTGATGCCGGACTCCAAGCCCGAGGCAACGCGGTAGAGGTGCCGGAGAATGTCGTTGGGCATTTCGCCCTCGCCCCAGTACAGCTCCGTGCGGTTGCACGTTTTGAGCAGCACGTGCGGCGTGCCCTCGCCCATCCGGATGGCGCCGGAGAGCGCCTCCCGCTCCGCTAAGGTGTGGTGGGCATTGTTGACCTGCCTGCACTGTATCATTGTAGCTTTATGACTTCGGTTTTTACCAGCTCGCCTATCCGGTTGCGGATGTCGATGGATTGGCGGGCGCTTTGCGCGTTGGACGACACGGCAATGGTAACGTTGCCCTCCTTGTGCACGGCGGGCGACGTAAAGTCGCAGAGGGCGGGGTTGTCGCACACGCTGGCAAGTATCCCCTGACGGGCGCACTCCTCCTTTATCTCCCTGTTCAGCCGTTCGCTCCCCGTGCAGATGTAAACCAAAAAAAAGCCCGCCAAATCGTCCGGCTCGTAAACTTTTTGCACGCGCTCAAACGGGAGCAGCTCAAAGCCGGTGTGAAACTCGGGCGCCACCACCCGCACATTCTCCGTGAAGCGGGACAGGACAGACGCCTTATGAAACGCTACCCGTCCGCCCCCAACAAGGAGTATGTTTTTTCGGGTAATGTTGATGCATATCGGTAAAAATTGCAGCCTTTCCATGACTTAGCCTACTTTTTTTCGGGGTAAAGGCTGTCCCACCACGAGGGGTCGTCCTGAAGCCACCGCGCAAACCATGCGTATATCGAGTAGCTCCACTCCTGCTTTCGCTTGTAGGTGGCCACGCCGTGGTTTTCGCCCTTCACCTGTATAAACTCCACCGGACGACCGAGTATTTTCAGGGCTGTAAACATTTGTATGCTTTCGCCTACGGGGACGTTGGTATCCTCCATGCCGTGCAGGAGGAGGAGGGGCGTTTTCACCTTGTCGGCGTTAAAGAGCGGGCTTTGCTCTACGTAGAGCGCCTTGTTGTTCCAAGGGTAGCTTCCGGCGCTGGCAACGCCGCTGTAGGCGTAGCCCCAGTAGCCCTCGCCCCAGTAGCTGGCTAAGGAGCTGATGCCGGCGTGCGACACGGCGGCGGCAAAAATGTCCGTCACCGTTTGCAGGTACATGGTCATAAACCCGCCGTAGGACGCGCCTATGCACCCTATTTTCTTTTCGTTGATAAAATCGTGCTCCGCCGCGAACTTCTTAGTGCCCTCAATAATGTCGTCCGCCGTGCGCTTTCCCCACGCGTTGACGTGCCGCGCGGAGAACTCCTGCCCAAAGCCCACCGTTCCGCTGGGCTGAAGCGTGTACACCACGTAGCCCAGCGCGGCGTAAACGTGCAGCGGGTACGAGGTTTCCAGCACTCGGGCCGTGGGCGACACGCCGCCGTAGTAGTAAACTATCAGCGGGTATTTTTTGGCGGCGTCAAAGTCCGGCGGCAGGTAGTAGCGCCCGCTGATGAGCGTACCGTCGGAGGCGGTGAAATTCCAGCCCGTAACCTTGCCGAGCGTAACGTTTGCGAGCCGCTCGCCGGAGGGGTCGGCAATCAGCGTCGATTTGCCGCTTTTCAGGTCGTACACGTACGCCCGCGTGGAGTTGGACGCGCTCACCCCCACGTAAACGGCTGGCGCCGTGCCCTTGGCGGGGTAGCGTGCGCCCGTAAACGTCCTGATAACGTCCTCCTGCAAGCTCAGCTTGGCAAAAGTTTTGGTTTTAACGCTGTAGCGATACATGTTTTCGTAGTCCGCCTCCTCAACGGCCAAGTATACTTCGTCGTTGGAGTACCAGCTTGCGCCGTTGATGGAGGGGTGGAAGCTTTTGGAGATTTCCGTCACCTTGCGGTCGGCGAGGTTCATGATGAACGCCTCGCCCTCGTAGCTGTTGGGCGTCACCCCCGAGGGGAGGTTGAGCGCAACGCCGTTGAACGCTTCGGGCGAGCCCGATATGAGGATTTTTTGCCCGTCGGGCGAAAAGCTTGCCGCGCCGGCGTACGGCTCGTCTTTCCACAGCGTATCGACGCTCAGCGACGATAAATCCATCCTGAAGAGCGAGGTTTTCCTGAACGGCCTTTCGGTAATTTGCTCGTCGCTTACGCTAAACAGCAGGTAGCGCGAGTCGCGGCTAACGTCGTGCAGGGAGGTAGTGTGCTTTCCGTAGGTCAGCCGCCGGTTGAGGCCTGTGGCGATGTCGTACCGGTAGAGGTAGCGCCGGTCGTAGTACCCCTCCTGCCGGTCTTGCGGCGACTTGAGGCTGCGCAGGTCTCCCTTGCGGTCGTCAAAGCTTTCCTTTAGGGTGTAGATAAGAAATTGCTCGCTGGGGGCAATGCGGAAGCCCTCGCCATCCTTGGGTATATTTTTTGCGATGATGCTTTCGCTCATGGTTTCGGGGTCAACGCCAATGAGGGAGTTGTGCTCGCCCCGCTGCACCGTGTAGTACAGCTTGCTCGACGTGGGCATCCACTGCATGGGCTTATCCATGTACAGGCGGCTGCCCGTTTTGGTATCGTACAGCTCCGAGTAGCGCGACGCCTTGCCCTCTTCGTTCACGCTGGTGTAGCTCAGGACGACAAAGCGCCCGTTGGGCGACATGCTTGCGCCGGACGTTCTCACGCCCTCCACCATGTCGCTCATCCTGATGCGCCGCTTGTCGCCGCACTCGGTCAGCTGCACCGAGCTGTCTTTTGCCTCCACCACAATGCTTACCGCCTCCTGCGGAGCTTTTGACGACGACTGGCTCAGGTATTTTACGGAGAACTCGGTAGTGCCCGGGGGCACGGTGAGCTCCTTTTCCACCTTTTTGGCGGTGGAGAGGCTATCCTCCGCGGTGGTTTTCGACAGCTCTTTTTTGCCGTTTACGTACAGCTCCAGCATTCCGGTGGAGGTGATGGTCGCCTTTAGCTTTGCGTACCGGTCGGCGTTTACGCTAAAGGCAAAAAAGCGCAGCTCGTTGCCCTCCTTTGCCTTTGGGAAGAGCACGTAGCGCGCGGTGTCGGCGGCTATCTCCTCCGTAAAACTCTCACGGTTGGTCAGGAGCGTGGTTTCGAGGAAAGCCTTTGCCTCAAATTTTTCCCCCTTAAGGTTTGTGCTGTCCGTCATAAACGGATAGGAGACGGCAACCGGAGGCGTTGCGCGCACTTTGGAGATGTTCAGCTTGCTCTGGGCGGAAGCGTGTCCGCAGGCAAGCGCGCCCAGCAGCATGGCCGGCAGCAGTAGGTTTGTTCTCATGGCTGTGTTGTTTTGTTTCACTTTGTGTTGATTTTGTTAAAATACATGTTAATTTTTAAGGAATGGATGGGATGGGATGTCATACTATCAAAACCCCAACCCTAACAGGGCAAAACCTTGTTTGGATTGGGGTTATACAGTCAGATTTTAAGCTCGGGCTACTGCGCCGCTACAGCTACGGAGCACGCACAAGCGTTAACGCTTGTGCTATCGGACAGCGTTTGCGCCACGCCGTTTTTCCATACCTTTGCCACCGTTCTTTCGCAGCCTGCCACGTACACATCGCTGCCCACTACGTAAACAGAGCGCGCCTCCGTGCCGTCGGCAAGCTCCTGCGCCACGCCGTTTTTCCACACGGTGGCAACCTCGCCTTTGCTGCCCGCCACAAAAACATCGCGCCCCGACACGCAAACGAACAGCGCCTCTGCGCTTTCGCCGCTGCCGGAGAGGGCTTGCGCCTCGCCGTTTTTCCAGAGCATGGCGGTTTCATTTTCGTAGCCCGACACGTACACATCGCTGCCCGACACGTAAACCGAGTAGGCTTTTGCGTCGCTTTCGCCCGTGGGCTTGGAGAGCGCCTGCGCCACGCCGTTCTTCCACACCGTAGCCACCTCGTTGTCGTGACCTGCCACGTACACGTCGCTGCCCGACACGTAAACCGAGTAGGCCTCTGCGTCGTTCTCGCCCGCGTTTTGGGAGAGCGCCTGCGCTTCGCCGTTTTTCCATATCGTAGCCACCTCGTTGTCGTGACCTGCCACGTACACGTCGCTGCCCGAAATGTACAGCGCGTAGGCCGCAGCGTTGCGGTCATCCGCCGTTTTGGAGAGCGTTTGCGCCACGCCGTTTTTCCACACCGTAGCCACCTCATTTTCGTAACCTGCCACGTACACGTCGCTCCCCAGTACGCAAACAAAATTGGCGGATGCGTCCTCTGCGCCGTTGGAGAGCGTCTGCACCTCGCCGTTTTTCCATACCGTGGCAACGTTTATACCGTTTGCGTTTTCTTCGTAGCCCGCTACATATACGCTCACGTTGCTGCCCGCGTTGCACGAAACAACCATTGCAGCCAATGCGGTTAGCCCCAGCATATCTGATATAAATTTTTTGGATGTTTTCATTTCCAATAATTTAGGTTAATTTTGGCTTGTTCAAAGCCCACGTTAAATGATACAAAGATGCAAAAGTAATGTTTTTTTGAATACAGAAAACTTTTGGAACAAAAAAATTTGAACACAGCGCAGAGCTCAACGCTAATCGTGGAGTATTAAGAATTAAAAACTAAGAACTTAGCGTCCATAATTTATTCAAAAAAAATCTTCAACATTAAACTAAAACGAGGTAGAATTGAACAAAATAATAAATCTCCAAATTCCTAATTTTTAATTCTTAAAATCTCCTCTTTCCGGCTTTCACAGCCAAAAATCGCTCGGCATACCGGTATTTTCCCACTGCTTTGCCTTGGCGCCGTTGGGCTTTTCCATCAGGTGCAGGGGAACGGGCTCGCCGGTGTGAACTATTTTTTTATGCCGATTTGTACGCCCTATAACGCGCACCATACCTGCCTCAACGCTATTTTTTATGCCTTTTTTCATGGTGAATAACTATTAAAATATTTGAACTTATCTACTGTCAGCTTGTAGGCTTACGCTTTAGGCGCCGCAAACTCCGCTGGGGTGCATACCTCAACCCGGAATTTCAGCATTTATCTACAAGATACTAAATTTTCCCCAGCTATGCTCCTCCGTTTAGTATAAAATGCTATCTTTGCAAGACTTTTTAATGAAGTAACGAAGTAAAATTCAAACACAAACCGCTATGATTTATTCACATGAAGTTGAGCACCAGTGCGTTGTAAAGCAAGGATACATGCACGGCGCTGCCCCAATTCCCGAAGAGGGGAAGTGGGTCAAATCGAAAGAAGTAAAGGATATCTCCGGCCTCACGCACGGCGTGGGCTGGTGCGCCCCCCAGCAGGGCGCCTGCAAGCTGACGCTGAACGTAAAGAACGGCATTATCGAGGAGGCGCTGGTAGAAACCGTTGGCTGCTCCGGCATGACGCACTCCGCGGCGATGGCCGCCGAGGTGCTGACCGGCAAAACGATACTGGAGGCGCTCAACACCGACTTGGTGTGCGACGCCATCAACACCGCCATGCGCGAGCTGTTTCTGCAAATTGCCTACGGGCGCACGCAGAGCGCGTTCAGCGAAGGCGGGCTGCCCATCGGCGCCGGTCTGGAGGACTTGGGCAAAGGCCTGCGCTCGCAGGTGGGAACCATGTTCTCCACCAAAGCCAAGGGCGTGCGCTACCTCGAAATGGCCGAAGGCTACATCAACCGCATGGCGCTCGACGCCGACGGTGAGGTGATTGGCTACGAATTTATCCACATGGGCAAAATGATGGACGCCATCAAAAAGGGAACCGACGCCAGCGAGGCGCTCAAAAAGGCAACCTCCACCTACGGCAGATTTGCCGAAGCTGCAAAGTATATTGATCCACGTCACGAATAAAATTTAAGAACACTATGGCACTATTTGAAAGCTACGACCGCCGCATTAAGCAGGTAAATGCGGCGCTTAACCAATACGGAATAAAAGACCTCGACGAGGCAAAAAAGATTTGCGCCGACAAGGGCATTGACGCTTACCAGCTCTGCAAGGACATTCAGCCCATTGCGTTTGAGAACGCAGGGTGGGCTTACGTGGCGGGCTGCGCCATTGCCATCAAAAAGGGCGCCAAAAAGGCGGCGGACGCGGCGCAAGCCATTGGCGAAGGCTTGCAGGCGTTCTGCATCCCGGGCTCCGTGGCCGACGACCGCAAGGTGGGCATCGGGCACGGAAATTTGGCGGCCATGCTGCTGCGCGAAGAAACAAAGTGCTTTGCGTTCCTCGCGGGGCACGAGAGCTTTGCCGCCGCCGAGGGCGCCATTGGCATTGCCAAGTCGGCAAACCGCGTGCGCAAGGAGCCGCTGCGCGTAATCCTCAACGGGCTGGGCAAGGACGCCGCCATGATTATCTCGCGCATCAACGGGTTTACCTACGTGCAAACGCAGTTTGACTACGCCACCGGCGAGCTGAAGGTGGTGAGGGAAAAAGCCTACTCCACCGGCGACCGCGCCAAGGTGAAGTGCTACGGCTGCGACGACGTGCGCGAGGGCGTTGCCGTAATGCGCAGCGAGGGCGTGGATGTTTCCATCACCGGCAACTCCACCAACCCCACGCGCTTTCAGCACCCCGTGGCGGGCACCTACAAGAAAGAGTGCATGGAGCAGGGACGAAAGTACTTTTCGGTAGCTTCAGGCGGCGGCACAGGCCGCACGCTGCACCCCGACAACATGGCCGCAGGCCCCGCCTCCTACGGCATGACCGACACGCTGGGGCGCATGCACGGCGACGCGCAGTTTGCAGGCTCATCGTCGGTGCCGGCGCACGTTGAGATGATGGGCTTTCTGGGCATGGGCAACAACCCTATGGTGGGCGCTACCGTGGCGGTAGCCGTTGCCGTGGAGGAGGCGATGAAGTAGCTAAGAACTAAGAGTTAAGAACCATAAGAGCTGTGGTGGCTGCCGATTGCGCAGCAGCCCAGCTTGTATTAAGCCAAAGAGGGCGTACCAAAAATAATTTTTGGTGCGCCCTCTTGCTGTATTCAGGGTAGACTACATGTGTTGATGCCACAAGGGATAGTATAACGCGTGGCATGGTTATGCATTGCTTTCAGCACGCCTCGCGTCATTGTAAGCGGAGCGAAGCAACCCGGAATACTTCATTGAACTTTGTTGCACGCTATATTGGCTACACCGAGCTCCGCTCGCAATGACGCAAGGCGTGCCTCTCCGTTAATGTACATTTTATTAGACTTATATAATGTGTACAACAATTCCCCATACATCCCATAGCTTTTTAGGATTTTCGGCAAAAATGCAAAAATAGTCCAGAATGCTGACAAAATAGTCCAGACGCAACAATTTTGTCATTGTTTTGGACTATTGTTTTACTTGTTGCAAAATGGAATGGTTTCCTTTGCACAGTTTTTT
>JAITQP010000174.1 GCA_031288885.1 Prevotellaceae bacterium
AGGTGGGCACCCGAGATCGTAGGATGTGACTGGAGTTCAGACGTGTGATCTTCAGTTCTTTTTCATCATCATGGTCGCTATCATAGTCGCTTTTGTTTTCATCATAGTCGCTCTTCACTTTATCATAGTCGCTCCTCACTTTATCATAGTCGCTCCTCACCTCATCATGGACGCTCTTCGCCTCATCATGGTCGCTCTTCGCCTCATCATGGTCGTTATCATAGTCGCTTTTATTTTCATCATAGTCGCTCTTCACCTCATCATGGTCGCTCTTCGCCTCATCATGGTCGTTATCATAGTCGCTTTTATTTTCATCATAGTCGCCTTTTACCTCATCATGGTCGCTCTTTACCTCATCATGGTCGCTATCATAGTCGCTTTTATTTTCATCAAAGTCGCTCTTTACCTCATCATGGTCGCTATCATAGTCGCTTTTGTTTTCATCATAGTCGCTCTTCACCTCATCATAGTCGCTATCATGGTCGCTTTTGTTTCCATCATAGTCGCTCTTTACCTCATCATAGTCGCTCTTCCGCTCATCCTCATTATTTCCCTCAAAGTCTTCTTGCCGATGAGCTGTTACAATAAACTCCTCTGTTGTGTAGTCATTGCGGAAGTTGATATGTTCGTAACTTCTCATGGCTCGAATAATACCACTTCCTATTCCGGTGTAAGGCAGTAAGTATTTGGCATTGCCGAATAGCAGCTGATTGCGTGGTCTGGAAATACCTTGCTTGATGGCTTCTTCCGTTACAGAATCGGGTAAAATGCCGGGTGAACAAATCTCTATACGGTTGTCAAAAATAAACAAGCGGATGGGTGCATTTTGATAGTAATCTCTATGAATAAGTGCATTGGTCAGTAGCTCAACAAATACTTCCATCGGAATTTCCAAGCGACCAAGCGTGTTGAACTCTGCCTCCACTTGTACGGTTTTCAGATTTCTGTTAATAAAAGATATGGCTGCTTTATACTGGTGCAATAAATTACCTGCCATCTCCCTGTCGGGCATTTTATCCCTGAATTCTGTTGTACCCACTGTGTTTCCGACAAAAGAAATGCACTTTATCGTAAATATCGGTTTATAGCGCTGAATGCTGTTTCCCAATAGTAGCAAGCCGGATAGCGTTAGCTGCTTTTTTTCGTCCATCAGGGAAATGTTTTGTAGTAGCTTCTCAATGGTGAAGTTAACGTCTATTGCCTTGACGATTTCCGAAACATCCGTTGACGACAAAGCGCTGTTGCTAATCCCCGCAGCCTCGCACTCAGCTTTATACCGCTCATATAAAAAATGTTTCAACGTTGGAACGGAAATATCCCTGTATGACGTCCCCTCTACGCTGTCCTTGTCGGCAGCAAGAGCGCCGCAGCTTTGCAGCATTACGCGCAGCTCTGTGTTGGAGAAAACTTTCCGTTTATCGGCGCCGTTCTTTACCCAAATAATCCCCTTATTGTCTTTATATGGCTTATCTTTGCCCTGCGGAATGGCGGCAACAATAACATTTTGCCCGTCGATACTGACTGTTTCGGTAGTAATAATGATAGCCGGCTTCACATTCTCCGACGCAGCGTTGACAAGGAGGGCATTGGTCTGCTGAATTTCCTCAAACGACAAACCCGAAATGGCGCCTGTCTTGTCGTTTACGCCAATAACAAGTATTCCGCCTTGCGTATTGCTGAAGGCAACCATTTCAGCGCCCATTTTATAGGCGTCCTCCGACCGGATTTTGAACTGTACAGTAGTTGTTTCGCCTTGCGGGATAAGCTGCTTGAGGAGCTCTGCGATAATCATAGTAGTAGGTTTTATCAGCTTGTTTGTATTAATGTACGCAAAAATTTCTAAAGAATATCAGCTCACGATATGCTCTCTCACCCATACATAAGGCAATCTAAAACCACCTTAAGCAGAAGCAAGGCCGCAATCACGCACATGGGAGCGGACAGCTGCCTGTACCTGCTGCTGAGCGCCTTTAGGACAACAAAGCTCAACATGCCGAAGATAATCCCCTGCGCAATGCTCGCGGTGAACGGTATCACCACGATGGTGAGAAACGCCGGAAGCGCCTCGGTGATGTCGTCGAAGCTGAGCTGCGCCACGGTGGCAATCATAAACAGCCCCACAATGATGAGCGCAGGCGCCGTTGCCGCAGCCGGTATCATCAGGAACAGCGGGGCAAAAAACAGGGCAACGGCAAACATTAGCGCCACGCTCACGGCGGTCAGCCCCGTGCGCCCGCCGGAGGCAACCCCCGACGCGCTTTCGATGTAGGAGGTCAGCGTGCTCGTCCCCAGCGCCGCGCCAGCGGTGGTTGCCAAGGCGTCGGAAAGCAGGGCGCGGCGAACCTGCGGAAAATTCCCGTCCTTGTCAATAAAGCCGGCCTTGAGCGCAATGCCTATCAGGGTGCCTATCGTGTCGAAAAGGTTGACGAAAAGCAGCGTAAAGACAATGACCAGCATGTCGAGCGTAAAAATATTGCCCCACTCAAACTGCAGCAAAATCGGACGAATATCGGGCGGAAGCGCCAACAAACTTTCCTCCGGCAGGCGGGCTTGCCCCAAGAAAACGCCGCACGCGGTGGACGCCAAAATACCTATCAGGATGGCCCCCGTTACCTTTCGCGCAAATAAAACGCCCATCACCACAAGCCCGATGACCGCTATCCAAACGTTGGGGGAGGACAAATTTCCTATCCCCACCAGCGTAGCGTCGTTTTTTACCACTACGCCCGCCTGCTGCAGCCCAAGAAACGTAATGAAAAGCCCTATGCCGACGGGAATGGCGTGCTTGATGGCGGGCGGGATGCTCTTCACAATCAGCTCCCGAACGTTGAACACCGTGAGCAGGACAAAGGCGAGCCCCTCGATGAACACCGCCGTCAGCGCAAACTGCCACGAGTAGCCCATGGTGAGGACAACCGTGTAGGAAAAGAAAACGTTAAGCCCCATACCCGGCGCCTGCGCAACGGGCAGGTTGGCCAGAAAAGCCATGAGCAGCGTCCCCACGATGGTGGCGAGCGCCGTTGCCGTAAACAGCGCTCCCCTGTCCATGCCGGTTTCGCCAAGTACGTTTGGGTTGACCACCAGAATGTACGACATCGTCAAAAACGTAACAACGCCCCCCATCAGCTCCCGCCTTACGGTAGTTTGGCGCTCCTTTAGCTTGAAAAATTTGCTCAGCATCTTTTTTAAATGATTAATTCTTAATAATCATTAATCGCTGAGACAAGCTTTTCCGCCATCGCATCGAACGCTTCCTTTGGGAGCCCGCCGGTCAGCGCCACCGGAGCGCCGCTGTCGCCGCCGTCGCAGATGCTCTGCACCACCGGTATTTCGCCCAGCAGCGGCAGGCGCATGTCGCGCGCCAGCTGCTTCACGCCCTCCCGCCCAAAGAGGTAGTAGCGGTTTTGCGGCAGCTCGGCAGGCGTAAACCACGACATGTTCTCCACCAAGCCAAGTATGCGCGTTTTCACATTTTCGTTGCCCAGCATGTTAATTCCCTTAATTGCGTCGGCCAGCGCCACCTGCTGCGGCGTGCTCACCACGATGGCGCCGCTCAGCTTGATTTCCTGTAGCAGCGTGAGGTGAATGTCGCCGGTGCCGGGCGGCATGTCGATAATCAAAAAGTCGAGCTCGCCCCACTCGGCTTGCAGCATCAGCTGCTTGAGCGCGCCCGTGGCCATGGGCGCCCGCCAAATAAGCGGGTCGTCGGGCTTGACAAAAAAGCCTATGGACAGCGTTTTCACCCCGTATTTTTCTACCGGAATAAGCTGCTCTTTTTCGTTGAGCAGCGGCTTTACGTCCTCCACGCCAAACATTTTGGGGATGGAGGGGCCGTAAATATCGGCGTCCAGCAGCCCCACGCGGTAGCCTTTTTGCGCCAGCGCAACGGACAGGTTGGCGGCAACGGTGGATTTTCCCACCCCGCCCTTGCCCGACATTACGGCAACGGCGTAGCGCACGTTCTCCATGGCGGCAGGCTCCTTTGCCGCCGGCTTTTTGGCGGATGCCGGCTTCGGCTTGGCTTCGGCAAAAATCAGCGCAACTTCCACCGCATGGCTCGGGAAAGCCTGCCTCAGCAGCTGCTCGCACTGCCCTCTGAGGGTCGCGGCAAACGGGTCGCGCGGCTTGCCAAACCGCAATGAAAGCGCTATGCGGTCGGCGGCAACCTCCAGCTGCTCCACCATATTTAGCGCTACTATATCTTTATCATTTTCGGGGTGCACTACGCGCGCAAGTATCCCCAACACCTGCTCTTTCATCTCTTATATCGCTTTATCAGGATACAAAGGTAAAAAATATTTTTTTCGCGTAAAGCGTAGCATTTTTCAAAGTTTTTTTTGCTGGTTGCCTTTGAGGCGTCGCTCTATCTTTTTAACATCCTCGGCAGTCGGTAAATTTTCCGGCATTGTTCCGCCAATCTCCTGAATAGTTTCGCGCACTTTTTTACCTACTTCGTAGTGCGTTTGGTTGGCTTCCTGCTTTCCTTTGATATTTTCACGGCGCAGCTTTTCTTCGGTTTGCGTAGCACGAAAAAGGTTGGCCGCCAGCTCGGTGCTTCCCATGTGGTCGAGAATGTTTTGGCTTTTTTTCAGCTGCTTCCGAAGGTGAATGGCTTTGGCGTCTAATCCTCCGTATAAACCCTTATACCCAAAATTCTGGAAAATAGCGTAGTCAATCGCATCAATCACGCCCGCATTGTGCGCAGCATCGGCTAACTGCGTGTTATGCCGGCGGAGCTCGTTGCGAAGGAACAACCGTTTTTCATCCTCCGACGTCAAAGCATTATATTCCTCCAGTTGCTTTATTTCCTGCAAGCGCGTTTGAACAGCAAAGTATGTCTGTCCCAATGCGATAACCTCCTTTGAGGGGTCGCCGTTTTGCACAATTAGGTAACAGGCATACCGCGATAATTTCATGCTATCAACCTGTCTTTCAGCGCCTTTGCCAAGAATTATCATTTCGTTCATATCCACGAAATGATGGTCTATCGGTTGGCCGCTATTCATACAGGCTTCTTTTGCTCTGTTAATCACCGGAATAAAGTTTCTATACTCAACATATTCCAGCACCTTGGAGAAGTCCCTTGCGCTCCAATACTCATTACCGTTTTCGTCAACACGACGGATTTGCTCAAAAATTGTGGCTACTTGCTTGGATAATTTTTTCTGTTTCATGGTGAATTTTTTTTAATGGTTAGATTTTCTTTTCCGCAAAGATAGCAATCGTTTTTCATCTTTCGACGTCAAAGCATTATATTCTTCCTGTTATTTTATTCCCTGCCAGCGCGTTTGAGCAGCGTTGCCACAAAAGCTAAAAATCACCCCCTTTGTTATTCATCTTTTCAATTAAACCGCTTCGCCATTTCTTTGCGTGGGCGTGATTGGTAAACGCCAGCAGCGGCAAAACGTGCAGCTGGTATTCGTGCTGCGTCCACCCGTTGCGGGAAAGGTTGTGGGTGTATGTGGCTAACTTGGCGGCAAAGCGCTGACGGCTGCCTTTTGTGAGGTGTGTCTTATGCGGGTAGAGCAGGTAGCCCAAAAAGGGCAGCCCTCTATCTGTACCGTTCAGGCAAAATTCTTTCAGGCTGAGCTGTAGCGCTTGGCCTATGAACTGCTCCAGCGCCCTACCCGCCGTCAGCAGCTGCGCTTTGCTGTTTGACCACAGCACCATGTCGTCCATGTAGCGCGCGTAGGCGGGGATGCGCAGCTGCTCCTGCGCGTAGCGGTCGGCAAGGGCAAGGTAGTGGTTGGCAAAGTATTGGCTTGTCAGGTTACCGATGGGAACGCCGCAGCCGGGCGACGCGGCGTAGCTGTCGATAATATCGCCAAAAATATTCAGCAGCCGCCACTCCTTAAATCGCCTTTCCAGCTGCCGCTTCAGCACGCTGTGCGAAATGCTGTAAAAGTACCTGCGCACGTCCAGCTTCAGAAACCACCGGTAAGCTCGCTGAAACTTTTGCGCCCGCTCAATCGCGGCGTACGTGCCCCTGCCAAGGCGGCAGGCGTAGCTGTCGTCAACCTGATAGCGCTCAAAGTTATCGTGGCAAACGTTCATCAGCGCATGGTGCAGCACGCGCTCGCGGAAAGAGGAGGCGCAAATGAGGCGCTCCTTGGGGTCGCTGATGGTGAAGTAGCGGTAATCGCCAACGTGCACCTCGCCGCACAAGATTTCGTTGCGCAGCGCCGCCAGCCGGGCGTCCAGCCCGCTGCGAAACGCCATGACCTCCGTGTGGATAGCCTTGGCGCGCTGCGCTTTCCAGAACGCCAGCCGGAGGTTGTCAGGGTCGGCAATCCGCTCAACTAAACAGCTCTCCCTCTTCACTGACGGACTTCTCCTCTGGCTGCACGAGCCGGTTATACATGTCAGCTATAATTTTACCGTACTTCTGTACTTTCTTCTCGCCAATCCCCTTAATCGACGACAGCATTGACGCATCCACCTTGGGCAGCCGTGCAATTCCGGCAAGCTCCTCGTCGGTAAAAATGGCGTAGGCGGGCACAGCGTCCTGCTGCGCCAGCTGCTTGCGGATGTCGCGCAGCAAGGCAAACACGGCAAACTCCTTTTCGCTAAGCACCGTTTTATAGTCCACCTTTTCCCTGCTGCCGGAAAAGGGCATACCACCCGGCGCTACAATGTAGCGGATACAAAAGCTCCAGCAGCCGCCCTTTTCGTTCTGAAAGAAGCGCTGCTCCACCTCCAGCACGCGGTTGGCGGCGAGAAATTTATTTAGCTCCGACTGCATTGTCCCGTCGTCGGTGAGCGGTACGTTGATGATTTTTAGCTGCATTTTTGAGATTTCAAGTTTTAGATTTTAGAT
>JAITQP010000020.1 GCA_031288885.1 Prevotellaceae bacterium
CCTACGGGATGCAGGAGAGATGTGGGTGGGCGGCGGTTCTACCGAGCGATGCATCCCGATGGGATGCTTTGCTTCCGCCCCACATGTGGAGTCGTGCAACGCTGGATTGGCTACGCCGAGCTCCGCTGCGCTCCGGTTGCTTCGCTTCGCTCGCAATGACGCAAAGCGTGCATCCTCGTTAATGTAAATTTCCATTGGACTTTTATATTTTTCTTTCATTAATCATTAATCATTAATCATTAACCATTAATCATTAATCAAAATCTGTATCTTGCGCCCAGCTGCATTGCCTGTCCGTAGTAGTCGCATCGCACGGTGGTGTTGCCGCGGTAGCTTTCGTAGCCCTCCACGCGCTCGTTGGCGGCGTTTTGCTTCTTGATGTAGCGCAGCATGGGGGTGTTGAGCAGGTTGGTGGCCTTGGCAAAGAGGCTCACGCCGGACTTGAACTTCTTCTCCATCGCCGCATCCAGCTGGAGGTATCCGGACTGCCAAATGTCGTTGTCCACGTAGCGCGAAACGGCGTAGAGGCGTTCGCCGGTGTAGGAGAGGGCGAGCTGGGCGTCCCATCCGCTGCGCGCGCCCTTGTAGAGCAGCGTAGCGTTGGCAACGTGCCGCGACTGCCCGTTGAGCGGGCGCGTTTGCGCTACGTTCTTTACTAATAGCAGCGGGCTACCGTCCGCCCCTGCGGCAGCGGCGGGGTCGGGGTTGTTGTAGCTGAGCAGCTTGGTGGTGGTAATTTGTGACTGCGTAAAGGTGTAGTTGGCTTTTACGCCAAAAGCGTAGAAGTATTTGGTTACGTCCAGCTCCAGCCCGTAGTTGGTGGCGTTGCCAAAGTTGGTGGGCATGTAGAACGTTCCCTGCCCCTGCACGAGCATTCCGTACTCAATGGGGTTTTCGAGCCTCTTGTAGAACAGCCCCGCCATGAGCTGCTCCGAGGGGCGGGGGAAGTACTCGTAGCGCAGCTCGGCGTTGTGCGCCACGGTGTGCTTCAGGTCGGGGTTGCCCGCCTCCGTGAAGTCCTCGTTGAGGATGCGGTAGGGCACAATCTCAAAAAAGCCCGGGCGGTTGATGGATTTGTAGTACGACGCGCGAATGCAGCGGTTGCCCGCGGGCGAATATTTCAGGTTTACGCTGGGCAGGTAGTCCACGTAGCGCTGGCTTCCGGAGTTCGGCACGCCGGCAATGGCGTGCTTGAGGTAGTATCCCTGCTCCGTTGCCTCCGCCCGCACTCCGGCGGTGAGGTGCAGAGACGGGCGGTTGTCTGCCCCTACGCGCCAGCGCACCTGCCCATACCCCGCCGCAATTCGCTCGGAGGCGTCGTAGTTGAGGGGATTTCCCACCGCGCCGTGGGGCGTAAAGACCATGAATTTTATTTCGCTGTAGTCGCTCCAGTCAACCCCCTCAATGAGGTTGTTGCGGCTGCCCTCGGGCTTGCTTTCGTCGTAGGGTCTAAAGTCGTACTGGTTAAAAAAGTTGCTGCGCTGCTTGTCGCGATACATTGCGCCTGCGGAGAGCTGTAGCGCCGGACGGCTGTCTACCCCTGCGGCGGGCTCGTCGGCCTCCACGGCAAAGGGCGTCCACGCAAGGTTTAGGTATCCCGCCCAGTCCTCGTCGGCGTTGTGCTCCCAGCGGCGGTCTGCGCCCCCGAGCGTCACCACCGAGGTCAGCTGCTCCGCGCCGCCGCGCACGGTGGACTGGGTATGTATGGAGGTGTTGTCGGGCGTTTCGCTGAACGCTCTGGCGTACACGCCCGACCAATCGAGCTTTATCGCCCCCTCGCCAAAGCGGTGCACGCCCTTGAGCGTGCTGTTTGCCATGCTCTGGCGGTTGAGGCGGAAGCGCGTATCGAACGAAAGGTTGTAGTCGCCCTGCTCGGGGTTGTAGCCTATGCTCAGGTCTGTTTTGCGGTTGTCCCTCACCTGCGCCTCGCTGAAGTCCATGTAGGCGTTGTACCACATCAGCCTGTGCTGCGGGGCAATGCGGTAGTCGAGCTTGGCGTGCAGCCCGTAGCGGGTGTGCTGCTCCGAGTAGGTTCGGTCGTTCTTGTCGGTCAGCACGGGGAGGTTGGAGGCGTCGCTGGTGGCGGTTGCCGCGCCGTAGTAGGCGCTGTTGCTGCCCCGATAGGTGTTTTGGTAGCTGCCCGCCAGCATAACGCCCACGCGCCCGTCCAGCAGCCTGTCGCCGTACGAGAAACCGGCGCTCATGGCGGGCGGCGCGCCGCCTGCGCGGAGGCGAACAAGGTTGCCGGAAAAGTCGCGGGCTTTGGCGGGGTAGCTCTCCCCGTACAGCTCGTAGGGGGAAGCCTTGGCGGCAGCCCCCGCGTCGAAAGCGTAGAACGGGCGGGAGAAGAAAAGGGCGTTGTAGCCGGTGGACACGCTCACCGTTGCGCTACGCCGCGCGGGCGCATCTTTCATAGCGAGGTTAACCACGCCGCCCACCGCATCGCCCTCCATGTCGGCGGTGAGCGACTTGGTGACCTCCAAGCGGTCTAACAGCTCCGAGGGGAAAATGTCGAGGGGAACAAAGCGATTTTTGTTATCGGGGCTGGGGATTTTTACGCCGTTAATCAGGGTATAGCTGTAGCGCTTATCCATTCCCCGCAGGATGGCGTACTGCCCGTCGCCGCTGCTGCTGCGCTCAACGCTAACCCCCGACACGCGCTGTATGACGTTTGCCACCGTAACGTCGGGCGAGAGCTCAATAGCCTTTGCGCTCACCACGCTCATCACGCTTGGGGATATGCGCTCAACGCTGCGCGCTCCGGCTTCGGCGTCGCCGGCGGCCTGCCCAAACACCACCACCTCGTCCACCTCCACGTGCGCCGGCTCAAGGCGGATGGTCACCCCCGCCTCTGCGCGCCCCGCCTCGGGGCTTTTGAACGACACCTCCTCCGCCCTATACCCAAGGTAGCTGCACACCAAAACCCCCGAGCTCTGCGACGCGCTGATGGCAAAGCTGCCGTTCAGCCCGCTTATCGCGCCCTTTGTTGGCTCCTCCTTCAGCATAATCGTAGCGCCAACCAGCTCTTCGCCCGTTTTGGCGTCCTTTACAATCCCCTTAATCGACGCTGCCGGCGCTATGCCTGCAAGCAGCATGGCAGCGAGTAGAAGTGAACATCTCATTTTTGCATCCTTAAAAATTTCGGGAGCAAAAGTAAGATGCGCAAGCTAAGGAAAGGTTGCGGATTGGCTACGTAATTGCAAATTAAAAGCTAAGGGTTGCCGCTTATCGCTCAGAACAAATTTGGGAAAATGAGCGAGAAGATAAGTATCACCATGCCCAGCGCCAGCACAACGGCGGTTATTCGCCCTGCGCCTTTCCATTCCTTGAGGATAACTCCCCAAACGTTGCTAAAGGTTACGTTGAGCGACATGAGGATGCTCCACGAGAAAGCCATCATCACCGGATTTTCCCTCAGGTAGTTCTGCCCCACTCCCAGCCCAAAGAACTGCGAGTACCACAGGACGCCCGCCAGCGCGCAAAACAGCAGGTTGTTGACCAAAATTTTGGGGGAAACGCTAAAGTAGCACCTCCCCGTGTGGTTTTTGATGTTTTGGTACACGCAGTAGGCGCAGTTGGTAGCAAATCCGCCAGCGGTCACCAGCAGTATTACGGGGTTGAGGGCAAACAGGGCTTGCGCTCCGCCCTCCACCGCCGCCTTCCGGATGGGCTCGCCTGCGTTTAAGCCAAGGCTGAAGCAGGCGCTCATTACGCCGGCCAGCAGCGCTATCAGCAGACCTTTTTTCAGCGCAAAGTCCTTCACGGCGGCGCGCTTTTCCTTTTCGCTCATATGCTGCGCGCGCAGGCTTCCGGCGTAGCCGATGGTGGCAATGCCCGCCAGCGTAACCCCCACGCCGAGCAGCAGTATCAGGCCGTTGCCCGACAGCAGGTTGACGCCGTTCAGCAGCGCGGGGATAATGGTGCCAAAGGCGGCGCACGTGCCCAGCGCCAGCGACTGCCCAAGGGCAACGCCAAGGTAGCGCATGCTCAACCCAAACGTCAGCCCGCCAACGCCCCACAGCACGCCGTAGCCGATTGACTTAAGCGCCGCCGCGCTATCTACCGAGAGGATGCCGTAAAGCGAATTGCCGGCGTTCACCGCCAGCAGCGCCCCCAAAAGGGGGAATACAAGCCACGCAAAAATGCCCTGTACCAACCAAAAGTTCTCCCAGCCCCAGCTTTTTATCTTCTTAATGGGGACGTATGAGCTCGATTGCCCAAAGCTGCCTATGGCAATAATCACAAGACCTATCAAAATGTTCCACATAGCTAATTAGGAATTAAGAAATTATGAATGCTTTCATTTCCGTTTGCTCAGCACCTCCGCTTCGTAGCGCTGAATTTCTGCAATGTACTCCTCCGCCGGCAGCGTTCCGTTTTTTACGCAGAAGTAGTCGTAGATGGCGCTCCACGGGAGGGCTTTAGCCTCCTCGAGCAGGGCAAGGCGCTCAAAGTATTGCTCGCCGGCTTCGTACTTGCGCAGCAGGTCAACCGGCTCCAGCAGGGCCTGCAGCAGGGCTTTTTGCGTGGCGCGGCTGCCTATCACGTAGGCGCCAATGCGGTTGAGGGAGGCGTCAAAGTAGTCCAGCCCAATGTTGGTGCGGCTCAGCGCGCCTGCGCGCACAATCTCCTGCGCCAGCTGTAGCACGCTGTCGTTGAGGATAACCACATGGTCGCTGTCCCAGCGCACGGGGCGGCTCACGTGCAGCAGGATTTCCGAGGTGTAGAGCAGCAGGGAGGAAATTTTATCGTACGTTTCCTCCGTGGGGTGAAAGTGCCCCATGTCGAGCGTAGCCATAATGCCGTTCTGCACGGCGTAGCCCATGTAGAACTCGTGCGAGCCTACGGTAAAGCTCTCCAGACCGGTGCCAAAGAGCTTGCTCTCCACGGCGTCCTTCACGTTGGGCAGCTTTACCGCAAAGATTTTATCCAGCGACTCCTTCAGGTTTTTACGGTACAGGTACCTGTCCACGGTTATATCCTTTGAGCCGTCGTGCACCCAGAGGTTGTGGCAGGCCTTTGAGCCGAGCTGCCGCCCCATTTCGTCGGCAATGCGACGGCTACGGATGGTGTGCTCAACCCAAAAATCGCGGATGCCTTGGTCGCGGTGCGCCAGCGTCATGTCGCCGCTCTTGGGGTGCGAAAAGCTGGTGCTGTTAAAGTCCAGCTTCAGGCCGTTGTCCTTAGCCCAGTCAATCCAGCTCTGGAAATGCTTGGGCTCAATCCGGTCGCGGTCAACTTTTTGCCCGCCAAAATCGCCGTAAATGGCGTGTATGCTCACGCGGTGATGGCCGGGTATGAGCGAGGCGGCTTTCTTAATATCATCCTTCACCTCCGCAAGGTTGCGCGCCTTGCCCGGGTAGTTGCCGGTGGCCTGTATGCCTCCGGTCAGGGGGCCGCCGGTGTTCTCAAAACCGCTAACGTCATCCGCCTGCCAGCAGTGCAGCGACAGCGAAACTTGCTGCAAAATGTCCAGCGCCGCGGCCGCATCAACTCCAAGCTCAGCATAGCGCGCCACAGCTTCGTCGTATGCTTTTTTTACTTTTTCTTCCGATTTCATTTTTTTTTTAGTTTTAAATATAGTTCAACAACTCAACAGAATAAAAAATTCAACATGATAAAAAATTTGCTATCTTTGGGCAATTCCAACGCGGGTGTTTTTTTGCTACGATTATTGACAAAGATGGGCTTATTTTGAGAAATATGAGGTTAAGATAATGATTTACTCACTGTACTTTTTGATTTTTTTTGTATGAATACAGCCAAAGACATCCGCTACTTGGTAGCGAGCGAGCTTGATTTGCAGTGGGGTTTAACCGTTTGCTCCATTGGCTTTCAGGAGATTAATCCGAGCGATGCGTACCCGCCCCAGCATCACCCCAAGCCCTACCTCTTTACGCCCAACCGCGGGCGCGTGCTGGACGAATACCAGCTGATATACATTACCCGCGGCAAGGGCAAATTCTGCTCCGCCAGCCAGCGCTCAACGGTTGTCAAGGAGGGTACGATGTTCCTGCTTTTCCCCGGGGAGTGGCACACCTACTACCCGTCGGAGCGAACGGGCTGGAGCGAATACTTCATTGGGTGCAAGGGCTACACGATGGACCAGCGGATAGCCAAAGGTTTTTTGCTGAAATCCAAGCCTATCTTTCAGGTGGGCTTGGACGAGGAGCTGGTGCGCCTTTACCACAAGGCGATGGATGTTGCCCGCGAGCAGCGTCCGGGCTTTCAGCAGGTGCTGTCGGGGGTGGCCAACATGCTCATTGGCATAGCGTACTCAAAGGATAAGGGGATGAATTTTCAGGATAAGCAGGTGCAGCAGCAAATTGACAGGGCGCGCATCATCATGCTGGAGCACGTGTGCAAAAAAATAACTCCGGAAATGATTGCCCACCAGCTGGGCATGAGCTACTCCTGCTTTCGCAAGACGTTTAAGGAGTACACCGGCTTTGCGCCCATTCAGTACATTCAGGAGCTCAAGCTGCAGTACGCCAAAGAGCTCCTTTGGACAACTCAGCATACCATTAAGGAAATTGCCTTTATGCTGAACTTTGAGAACGCTGAATATTTTTCGGTGTTTTTCAAGAAAAAGCAGCGGTTAACGCCGCTGGAGTACCGCAACTACTCTAAAGGGCTGAGCAACACCTCCCCCTCTCACGCCCCAGAGGAGTGATGGGCGAGGTTTTTAGGGGGGACGCCTGCAGGTGAAGAACTTCCTATATTTTTCCCTGATAGAGCTGCTCTATGGGAAAGATTAAATCCCAATTCTTGCCCCAGACTACATTACCTTCTGCGAGCTGAAAATTTTTAAACCTGTCGGGATTTTCGTACTTGCTGTACTGCGGATGAGGGTGGCGCTGCAAAAAATAGCGGAAATCTATTTCCTGCGCCGTGCCGTCATTAAATACGATATTCAGGGTAAGGTCTTTGACGTATGTTGCCTCTGTGATGTATATTTTCCGCGCCA
>JAITQP010000050.1 GCA_031288885.1 Prevotellaceae bacterium
CGCTTGCGCGGGGGTCGCCACAGCGCGCGCGCGCAGGGTGACGCCTCGCTGCGCGCCGTAACCCCAGCCGCTTAGCGGCAAAAACAACGCCGCTGCATTGGCGGCAATCTATCAATACAATTTTTAACTTTGAATAATAATAAATAGATATGAAACGACATTTTTTACTATTGGCATCCGTTAGCCTGCTCGCGACAACAACATTCTGCGCCTGCGACAAAGACGACGACAAAGAAGATAACGCTGCAACAAGCACAATTCCAGCCGGTGAATATACCATTGAAGTGGAAAACGGCAACAAATACAACAGCAACATTGACAGTGTAAAGTTGGTGATTGAGCATGATGACGTGGTGGTATATGAGGTTTGCAGCGGCCAATACGCCAACGGCAAGGTTACTTTAGACTTCTCGAAATCTGTTCCCGACGAATACCTTAATGCATTTCATGACGAGGAACTTCCTGACGAATTAGCCGTATTTAAAAATTTAAAAATAAGTAACCCAAGCGTAAAGACAGGGTGGATGAAGTTGAAAGCTTATAAATGGAACGCCGATTATAGCCGTTATGTCGGCAACATTTACCACGGAACAGACGAGCAGGGAGGAGGCTCGATATCATCGATAATATCATATGCGAATGATGATGTGACTATAACAGGTTCCTTTAAACTCGAGGAAATGGAGAGTGACTATAAAATCAACATTAACTACATATATAACGTAAATCTGAAAAAAGGGTGGAATATAGTGTATGCCAA
Source organism: Prevotellaceae bacterium (assembly GCA_031288885.1). Classification (GTDB taxonomy): domain Bacteria; phylum Bacteroidota; class Bacteroidia; order Bacteroidales; family UBA932; genus JAITMY01. Next base: position 761 of record JAITQP010000050.1, read on the forward strand.
GCTACCGCAAATAATAACAGGAATAGTTCCTACAGTGGAGGTAACCACCCAAGCGCCTGCCGGTGCGGTGTGGAGGTACGAAGAAGACTACTAAACTTAGAAGTTGGCAGCATTAAAAACCGCCTGTCGGAAAGCGGATAAGCCGCTTTTAGCGCCAGCGCCCTGAGGCGCATGAAGAAAAGATTTTCTCTAACGGGAAAATCTTTTTTTTTTTGCGACTGAAAACAATCTTAATGAGGTAATGAAGTTGGTATATATTATTTTCCTTTGTCTACTGAGGTTGTTTTGTCTAAGAATTAGGTTGAAAATGAGGTTTTTGAGAGGATGACCTCGGTTACCTCATTAAACTTATAGGGTATACTAATGAATTTCTATCCCTGTTCGCCGGATTTCGTCAAGGAAGCCCGCATAGTCGGCATCGCGGGCAACTACGTGGGGCTCAATGCGCACATCAACCTTGCGCTTTAGCTTCCACATGGGGGGAATAACCTTAAAAAAATCCCCCTCAAACCGGCTCACCACAAACGCAATATCAATATCGCTGTCCTCGTGGGGTGTTCCCTTTGCGTAAGACCCAAAGAGATATACCTTTTCTACCTCCATCGGGAAGTCTCGCAGCACCAAGTCACGGTAGGCTCTTACTTTGCTAATAATATCGTCTCTTTTATCCATTGCTGTAGGGTTTTGATTTACAAAGGTACAATATTTCTCCTTATAGCTGGCTTGACAATTCACAATATTTTTTCGGAGTAAAATACGCTGCCCTGTCAAATGGGGATAGATTTTGCCTTGCGATGGAATATTTTGCTATATTTGCAAAAATAATATGCTTATGCAAGTACTACTGAACATACCGGATACAAAAGCCCCCTTCTTGATGGATGTGCTCCGGCATATTTCGTACGTAAAGGTCAAACCCCTTACCGACGAAAAGGCATTCTTGCTGACCGAGATGCAGGAGGCTGCTGAAGAAATGGCGCTAATTAAGCGCGGAAAAAAGAACGCCCGCAGCGCAGAAGATTTCCTCAATGAGCTATAGCGTAAAAACAATAAATATATGTTACAGGCACAAGTATTGAAAGACCAGCAGGGCGCCCCCATGGGGGTTTTTATCCCAATAAAAGTATGGGAGCGCGTAAAATTTCAGTATCCGGATATTGAGTCCGTGGGCGCAGACCTGCCGCCGTGGGAAAAAGAATTCATAGACCAGCGCTTGGAAATGGTGAAACGCCACCCCGAACGCCTGCAACCTATTGAAACGCTCTTTGATGGTCTTTAACATCGAAGCAAAATGTACACGGCCTTTTACCTTAATGAAGTTCGGGAAGATATTCTTACCGCAACGCAATGGTACGCTGAACAGCGGGAGGGTTTAGATGTCCTCTTTGTTGCAGCCGTAAAGGAAGCTATTGCCAATATCGTTAAAATGCCTTCGGCTTACGCCGTAAGGTATAAAAATATCCGAATAGCCCATACCAAGATTTTCCCCTACAACATTCACTTTTTTATTGACGAAGCAAACCGGCAGGTTGTCGTTACAGGCGTAACGCACAACAGGCGACAAGATGCGCTGCTTTTGGAGCGGTGACGCGAGTTGTTTTTTGAAGCGGAAAACAGAATATTTTGCTATATTTACGAAAAAAATAACCGAAAAAATTATGCCCTACTCGGAGGAAATAAAAATCAAGCTAAGCGCGCTCAAGCCGGAGCTGGCGATGAAGTTCCACGTTAGCGCCATCGGCCTATTCGGCTCTGCCGTTCGCAGCGATTTTTCTCCGGCTACGAGCGACATAGATATTATTGTCGATTTTTCACAGCCGGTAGGCGTGGAATTTATTGACCTTGCCAGCTACTTGGAAAGCAAATTTCACCGAAAGGTAGATCTTGTTTCGAGGCGCGGAATAAAACCCCGATACTATTCTGAAATAGAAAAAGATATTGTTTATGTCTAAAAGAAACATCGAACTTTTACTGAATGATATCGTCGAAAGCGGCGAGAAAATTTTTCACTACGTTCAAGGCTTAAGCTACGAAGAATTTCTTAACGACAACAAAACGGTTGACGCTGTTGTTAGGAACTTTGAAATTATTGGGGAAGCTGCCAATTGTCTTCCCGATGACTTTAAAGAAAATCACCAAGAAATAGATTGGTATAGGATTAGAGGATTTCGTAACAGAATAGTGCATCACTATTTTGGTATAGACCATAGCATCCTTTGGCAAATTAAGGAAACCTTTTTGCCGAAAATGCTATCAACCATCAAACAACTTCTTTAGCTGCCTCTATACTCCTAAATACTCTTAAACTCCCGATATTCTCCCCGCCTCCGCTCCCCAAAAACGCCAAAACAGCAATCCCTCGCAGTTAACCCAAACCGTTGCCCTTTAGCTACCGTTGCCAAAATTGATTATCTTTGCACTTTCAGCTTAACCAAAATTTCTTCTTTACCAAAAAATGGCAACAAAAATTCCCCGCACTCCGGCGCGCGAGCAAGACCCCGCCGTGCGCGCCGCCAACTTCGAGGAGGTGTGCTACGGCTACAGCGCCCACGAGGCCACGCTCGAAGCGTCGCGCTGCATACAGTGCAAAAAGCCCCGCTGCATGGAGGCGTGCCCCGTGGGCATTAAAATTCCGCAGTTCATCCACGCAGCGCTCTCCGGCAGCTTTGCCGAGGCCGCGCGCATCATTGCGCAGGACAGCAGCCTGCCCGCCATCTGCGGGCGCGTGTGCCCGCAGGAAACGCAGTGCGAGGGCGCGTGCGTGCTCGGCGTAAAGGGCGAGCCCGTGAACATCGGCAAGCTGGAGCGGTTTGTGGGGGACTGGAGCATGGACAACAACCTCACCTTTGCCGAAAAAGCCGCGCCCAACGGCCGGCGCGTGGCGGTGGTGGGCAGCGGGCCGGCGGGGCTGGCCTGCGCCACCGATTTGGCAAAAATGGGCTACTACGTCAAGATTTTTGAGGCGCTGCACAAGGCGGGAGGCGTGCTCGAGTACGGCATCCCCGAGTTTCGCCTGCCCAAGGAGCGCGTGGTGCGGCGCGAGGTGGACAGCGTGCGGCGGCTGGGCGTGGAGGTCGAAACCGACGTGGTGGTGGGGCGCACCGTAACCATCGACAGCCTGATGGAGGACGAAAAGTTTAGCGCCGTGTTCATCGGCTCGGGGGCGGGGCTGCCCAAGTTCATGGGCATTTCGGGCGAAAACCTCAACGGCGTGGCGTCGGCCAACGAGTTCCTCACCCGCGCCAACCTGATGAAAGCCTACGACCGCCGCTACGACACGCCCCTCTACGTGGGCAAGCGCGTAGCGGTGGTGGGCGGCGGCAACGTGGCGATGGACGCCGCGCGCACGGCCAAGCGGCTGGGCGCAGACGTCTGCATCGTGTACCGCCGCAGCGAAAAGGAGCTGCCCGCCCGCGTGGAGGAGGTGCACCACGCCCGCGAGGAGGGCATCGCGTTTCACCTGCTGACCAACCCCGTGGCGGTGCTGGGCGGCGACAGCGGCTGGGTGCGCGGCCTGCGCTGCATCCGCATGGCGCTGGGCGAGCCCGACGCCAGCGGACGCCGCAGCCCCGTGGCGGTAGCCGGCTCGGAGTTTGACGTGGAGGTGGACGTGGTGATCATGTCGCTGGGCACCTCGCCCAACCCGCTCATTTCGTCCACCACGTCGGGCTTGGAGGTCAACCGGCGGGGCTGCCTTGTGGCCACCGAAAGCGGCGCAACGACCCGCACGGGCGTGTTTGCCGGCGGCGACGCGGTGACGGGCGCGGCAACCGTCATCCTCGCCATGGGCGCAGGGCGAACGGCGGCAAGGGCAATTGACGAGTACCTGCGGCGCAAATAGCAGCTATATTTCAAAAAAAATTTATACCTTTGCATCTCAGAAATCTGAATTATTCATTTAAACTTTAGAAAAATGGCAAATACCTCTTGAGAATTTAAGAGGAGCCTCGCTCAAGGAGCGAGCTGACATATAAAAAAGCGTTTAGCTTTGACATCTTGTCTTTGAAACTTCGACAACTTTAAGGACGGTCAAGAGTAAAGTTTGAACGCTCACGAGCAATCGTGAGCTTTACTCATTATTTGACCGTTAGGTAGTCGAAGACCTCAAAGACAAGTAAATGATTAAGTTCACGATTTTTTATGTGGCTACCTCAAGCAAAAACGTCGTAAATATGCCGAATAGCGCGACGAAAAAGTAAGGAGTAGGTTTTTTTTACTTATATGTCAAAACGATGAGAAAAATCGCCATAAAAATTATCAGAGGCATTCGCAAATTTGTTCCCTCAAGCATCCGCAAAAATGAAGCAATCCAAACGCTATGGCTTCGAATTTTAAATAAAAACCACCTCAGGAAGCGAAAACCTCACGCTACGCTGCCATTTGCGGTGATCCTGACGGATTGCTGCAACTTAAACTGTAAAATGTGCAACTCATTTTGCCCGCTCGCAGAGGAGTACTTCCTTGATGTTAACACTTTTGAGCGCGATTGCGCAAGGCTTTCCGAGCTGGCAAATGGCCGGATTAAGAACATTCATCTAACAGGTGGAGAGGCGCTGCTGCACCCGCAAATCACCAAATTCTTCGATATCGCCCGAAAATACTTCAGCTGCGCTCATATCGCTATGCTCACCAATGGCATCCTGCTGCTAAAGCAACCCGACGAATTTTGGGCAAGCTGCAAAAAAAACGGCATACTGATTTCGGTGTCGAGGTATCCCATCAAAATAGACCATAGCGCCATAAAGCGCTTAGCGAAAAAGCGTGGGGTAGCGCTGGCGTATCACGAAAATCAAGACGTAAAAAAACACTGGTGGAAAATGCAGCTGGACTTAAGCGGGATGCAGGACGTAGAAAAGAACTTCAAGCTATGTGCCGTGTCAAATGGGTGCATTCAGCTGCGGGAAGGAAAGCTGCATACATGCAACATAGTAACAAACATACGGTCTTTTAACCGCTACTTTGGTAAAAATCTTGAGGTAACCGAGCGAGATTACGTTGACATCTACAAGGCAAGCAGCATTGACGAAATACTAACATCGCTGAGCAAGCCGATACCTTTTTGCCGCTACTGCAATATCAAAGGTTACCAGTACCACTTAGAGTGGGGGCTGTCAAAAAGAGAGATTTCCGAATGGACGTAGCGCTGGGCACTTTGACCAATTAGCTCATACGTAGATAGTTAAATGTACACTTTATCAAAACTTCCGATTTTTGGAAGTTTTGATAAAGGTAGTACAACTTCCAACATTTTCAGCATCTTACCTGTTTTTTCTGCGCATAAGCAAAGCCCGAACTTTCCTGCCAACCCCTGCCGCCAACTCCTCGGCGCGCTCACGGCGCAGGGCAAGCGCAGCCAAGCCCGCGGCTATCTTCAGGCAGCCGAGCGCCACCAAAGCAATTCCTATAATTTTCATATCGCCTTCCCGATAAGGAGTAACTATTCTGCAAAACAATCAAATATGATTGCACTCGGGCAAAGAAAAACAATTTCCTTTGTCCGGCAGCAATCATATTTGATAGAAGCATGAACAAGGAGGTTGTTTTGAGGCAAATTGGCGCGAAAATCAGAGCATTACGAACCAATAAAAAGCTATCGCTGACGGAATTTTCCGACAGGCTGAACATGGAGTACAACAACCTGATACGAATTGAAAAGGGGCGCACCAACCTGACCATTGGCACGCTGCTAAAAATTTGCCACGTGCTGCGCGCAAATCTGCCGGAGGTGGTGAGCGTGGAGGGAGCTAACTTTGAGCAAAGTGAGGAGAGGGAACAGTAGCAATGCGGCATAGTTGATTTTATTTTGTGTTTTTTATTCTTCTTTCACTGTTCATTGATACATTAGAGCGAAAATAGTAAGTACATTTGAACGAAAATTTGTTTCATTTGAACGAAAATTCGTTTCATGGGTAAACTAAAATGAGCTATGAATAGCACACCAAAAAATACTATCCGCAAGGGTGATTTACAGAAAGAACATGGGGAACTTATGAAAGGTGCTCCTCGGGATGTTGTTCTTGTCAATACGGAATGGAGCCAGTCGGGAGACTATTTTAAGCAGCTAACAACGTATGATTTTTCGTATGTTCCCGTCGAAACTTTTGGCGGAACAACTATGATAGCGCCCTCATAAATGCCAAATTGGAGTGAAATACTCGTTGAAATTCAGCAAGAGCAAGCACAACATCCAAATGCCAATCCGCTGGATACTGTACGCCGGAAATATCTTCAAAAAGTTACGGAGATTTCCGGACGTAATGCTATTGCATACTACTCGGGCTGGCTACAAAAGCCTCAAGTACACGGAACCTCTGTAAACGATAAGGACAAATCGGGGTTTATGCTCACCATCCACAAGCTCGACAGAACAAAAGGGTTGGATTTGATTTTACACACCCCGGGTGGGGATATTGCGGCAACAGAATCGTTGGTAGACTACCTTTACGCAATGTTTGGCTGCGATATACGGGTTATTGTTCCTCAAATATCCATGTCGGCAGGAACAATGATAGCAATGGCAGCAAAAGAGATAGTAATGGGCAAGCATTCAAATTTAGGGCCTATTGACCCGCAAATTGGGGGAGTTGCCTGTCAGGCAATTTTAAACGAATTTCAGCACGCAAAAGATGATATCCGCCAAAATCCTCACGCTGCACCTCTCTGGCAAGTAATAGTTGGCAAATATCATCCTACATTTTTGGGTATGTGTCGGCAAGCCATTGAGTGGTCTGAAGAAATAACGTGCAAATGGCTAAAAAACAACATGTGTAAGGGCGATGCAGAAAAAGCGAACAGCATAATTAAAGCGTTTGCCAACCACACGGAGCAAAAATCACATGCCCGACACATTTCCAAAGAGCAATGCAAAAGCGTGGGGCTAAACATAAGCGATTTGGAAGCCAATCCAGATTTTCAGGATGCTATCTTGACAACTCACCATGCGTTTATGCACACCTTCACCAATACTTTCTGCGTAAAAATTATTGAAAACCACAACGGTACAGCGTATATTGAGCAGGTTTCCGCTCGTTAATAATTTGCTGGTTTTTAGTAAATTAGACAGCATGTTTCTATCGGAAAATGCTTCTTTTCGTAGTCTATCACAATATCCGACATCAGGCTCAACTCCAACGCCTTTTTATCGTTGGCGGGGGTATTATCGTCAACCAGCGGCAAGAGCGTCTCTACCTTTGCAAGCGCATATTTGTATTGTTCTTTGGTTACCTTATTCATAATTCCGTGTATTGCTTGGTGCAAAGATATGAAATGGGAAGCGACCGACGAGAAAACGTATAGTATAATTTGCTTTTAAATCACACGGCAGCAAAGCTGCTTGCTAAACGCCTCCCTATGATTGGCAAAAAATTCCTGCTCTACAGCTTTTGCGTTGTTCGGTGCAAAATTTTTGCCGTACAACGTAAAATCAACCTGCTCAATGCCAACCAGAGCATCATCCGAAATAAAGCAGATGTTTTCCGTAGGATAACGCTCAACGAATTTATCGAACATTTCACTTTCCCACAAAATATATTCCTCTTCAGAGCGATAGACGTCTCTTGGGACAACTTCGATGGTATGAACTACTGCTTGTTGGTTATACTCATACCGAACGCGAACATTTGGAAACTTTGCAAGTAACGTTTTCAGCTCGTTGATAATGTATTCCTGTGGTTTCATTGCGAGTATCTTTTTTAAAAAGAGGTCGAAAGCACGATTTTTTCCCAAACAAACCCAGCGCCGACGCTATGCCCGCAAAAGTGTTACTTCTTTTTCATGCTGCAAAGATAGCAAATAAACACCTATTTGACCCCCAAATCCGGCCTTATTTTAGCTGCTGATAAATTTTCTCCCTATTTTTCTTTTCATTCTCAATAAATGTTTGTACCTTAGCAACTTCTTATTATTTACTTAAAATAATCAATTTATGGTGACTTTCAAGAGATTAAACCTTATTTTAGGGTGGATAGTTTTTGCCGTGGCGTCAGCGGTGTACCTGATGACGATTGAGCCGACCGCAAGCTTCTGGGATTGCGGCGAATTTATTGCCTGCGGCAACAAGCTGCTCGTGGGGCACCCGCCCGGTGCGCCCCTGTTCATTACCATAGCACGCCTGTTTACCATGCTCAACCCTGCCAACCCTGCGCTGATGGTCAACATCATGTCGGCGCTGGCGAGCAGCTTTACCATTCTGTTCCTGTTCTGGTCAATCACGCACCTCATGGAGAAGGTATTTCGCGGCAAGGACGGCGCGTACTCGGCTTACAGCTTGCTGGTCATCTTTGGCTCGGCGGCGGTGGGGGCGCTGGCCTACACGTTTTCTGACTCATTTTGGTTTTCGGCGGTCGAGGGCGAGGTGTACGCCATGTCGTCACTCTTTACGGCGGTGGTGTTCTGGGCTATCCTCAAGTGGGAGAGCGAGGCGCACGAGGCCTTTGCCAACCGCTGGATTATCCTCATTGCCTACCTCATGGGGCTGAGCATCGGGGTGCACCTGCTCAACCTGCTGGCCATTCCGGCAATAGTGCTGGTGTACTACTTCAAAAAATATCCGGTAACCACCAAGGGGCTTATCGCCGCGGCAACGGTGGCCGTGCTCATCTTGGGGGTAACGCTCTACGGTATTATCCCCGGAACGTTTATCGTGGGCTCGTGGTTTGAGCTGCTGTTTGTCAACAGCTTTAGGCTGCCGTACAACAGCGGCCTCATTTTTTACACTTTTCTGCTGTTTGCCGTGCTCGGCTACTTCATTTACCGCACGCACAAAAAGCAAAAGCCGCTGCTCAACATCTTTGCGCTTTGCATCACGGTAATCCTGCTGGGCTACGGCTCGTACGCCATGGTGCTGGTACGCTCGTCGGCCAACCCCTCGATGGACCAAAGCAACCCCGAAAATGTTTTTAACCTGATGAGCTACCTCAACCGCGAGCAGTACGGCGACCGTCCGCTCGTCAAGGGGCAGTACTTCAACGCGCCCGCGCCGTCGGGCAAGGACGGCAGCGCGGTGTACGCGGCGCTCAACGGCCGCTACGAGGTGGTTGACCACAAAACGGAGTACGTGTACGACCAGCGCTTTACTACCATTTTCCCGCGCATGTACAGCACGCAGGACGAGCACCCCAACTTCTACAAAACGTGGAACGGCGGTTTTAAGGGAAGACCCGTGCGCACTCAGAACGATCAGGGCAAAAACGAGGTGATTTACGTCCCCACCTTTGCCGAAAACCTGAGCTTTTTCTTCACCTATCAGGTGGGCTACATGTACATGCGCTACTTTATGTGGAACTTTGCCGGACGCCAAAACGACATGCAGGGGCACGGCTCGCTTACGCGCGGAAACTGGATTTGCGGCATCCCCTTTATCGACAACGCGCGCTTGGGCGCCGACCAAAGCCTGCTGCCCGACAGCATGAAAAACAACAAGGGGCGCAACGCCTACTACCTGCTGCCGCTCCTGCTGGGGCTCGCGGGCATGTACTTTCAGTATAAGCGCAACAAAAAAGATTTTACGGTGGTGATGCTGCTGTTCTTCTTCACGGGGATTGCCATCGTGATGTACCTCAACCAGTCTCCCATTCAGCCGCGCGAGCGCGACTACTCCTACGCCGGATCGTTCTACGCCTTTGCCTTTTGGATTGGCATAGGCGTAGCGGCGGTAGCCGAGCTGCTGCGCAGGCTCGTCAAGCATCCCGCCACCGCCGGAGCGGTGGCCGTGGTTGCCTCGCTCCTGCTGGTGCCCACCATCATGGCAAAGGAAAACTGGGACGACCACGACCGCTCAAACCGCTACCTTGCGCGCGATTTTGCCTACAACTACCTCAGCTCGTGCAGGCCGCAGAGCGTGCTGTTCACCTACGGCGACAACGACACCTTCCCGCTCTGGTACGCGCAGGAGGTGGAGGACATTCGCCCCGACGTGCGCATCATGAACCTCTCGTACGCCGGCGCATCATGGTACGTTGAGCAAATGTCAAACGCCTACTACAGCTCCAAGCCGCTATCCATGTCGCTTACCCACGACAAGATAGCAGGAAACCGGCGCGCCGTTGTGCTGGTGCAGGAGAGAATTAGCGAGCCGGTGGACATCAAGCAGGCCATGGATTTTATAGTGAGCGAGGCGCCAAGCACCAAGCTCCGCTCAAACTTCCGCGGGCAGGAATCCGTCAGCTACTTCCCGAGCAGAACGCTGCGCCTGCACAGCAGCGCTGCCGATAGCAGCTCCATCCTAACCCAGCTGCGCCTGCCGGCTGATGCAGCGCCGGACAAAGCGCCGGAGTGGCTGCCTTTTGTTGACATTAGGCTAAGCTCCAGCTACGTTTACCTCAACACGCTGGCGCAAATTGACCTGCTGGCAAATACCCGCTGGACGCGACCCATATACTGGGGCGTAACGGCGCCGCCCTCCTACAACTTGGGCTTGGAAAAGTACTTTGTTGACGAAGGATTTGCCAACCTCTTCGTCCCGATACAGCTGCAACCCAACAACAGCGAGGACAGCTGGACAAACGCCGAGGACGTTTACCATAAAATTATGAACGTGTACACGTTCCGCAACTTCAACAACGAAAGCGTGTACTACGACGAAAACTGCCTCCGCATGATTAACCAAACCCGCAACATGTTCACCCGCGCCATCTTTGCCTTCCTCAACGAGGACAAAAAGGACAAGGCAAAAGAGCTGCTGAACAAATATCTGGAGGTATTCTCCAAGAGCCAGCTCTCTGTGATGTACTCGCACATGCCCATTATCGAAGCGCTCTACTACGTAGATGAACCCGAAAAGGCAATAGGGCTCTCCGACGCAGTTGCCACCGACGCCGAGCAGCAGCTCAAGTACTTTAGCAGCGTGACGCCCAACAAGCGGCACGAAGTGGAGTACGAGCGCTCGCTCGCCATGCGAACCGTCAGGATGCTGGCGCAAGCGGCGCAGCGCAACAACCAGCCGGAGTACGAAAAAAAGCTAAACGACGTTGTTACCCTATACCAGTAGAGTGAGCTGAAGCTATATAGCGGCTGATGAAATAGGCGGGATTGGAGGCGACGGAAAAAGGCGGGGAACCCGATAAGTCAACTTAAACTGTATTGTTTGCCATGTTTTCTCATGCACCCAAAGTACTTAAAAAGCTGTTTCCGTCGCTCATTTGGGATTTTCCGAATGAGGAAAACGCCGTTTTTCTCACCTTCGACGACGGCCCCAACCCCGAAACCACGCCGTGGGTGCTCGACACGCTGGCAAAGTACAACGCCAAGGGAACATTTTTTTGTCTGGGCAAGAACGTTGAGCAGCACCCCGACACGTTTAAGCTCATTCGGGACAGCGGCTGCGCCGTTGGCAACCACACCTACAGCCACCAAAAAGGCTGGGGAATGAACACCGGCGCCTACGTGGAGGACGTTGACTTGGCAGACGCCTTTATTGGCAGCCAGCTCTTTCGACCGCCCTACGGGCGCATTAGGGCCAACCAAATCCGCGTAGTTGCCGAGCGCTACAAAATCATCATGTGGAACGTGCTCAGCTTGGACTACAGCCGCCGGATTTCGCGCACAGCCTGCGCCAACACGGTTATCAACCTCACGCGCCCGGGCTCCATCATCGTATTTCACGATTCGCTCAAAGCGTTCAACAACCTCCGCTACGCCCTCCCCGCCTCGCTCGACTTCTTTGCGCGGCAGGGGTGGGAGGCGAAAGCGATTGAGTAAATTTGGGAGGATGAATTGCTGCCTGAAAGGCAGGATTTTCATAACCGCAGGTCAGCGACCTGCGGGAAGATGCTCACCTCCTTTCACCACCCTGCCTGAAAGGCAGGACGCAACGCTAAGCTACCATGTCCTGCCTTTCAGGCAGAGAAAGAGGGTGGGCTCTGACCATCCGCAGGTCGTTGACCTGCGGTTATGAAGATTAAACCCTTTCAGGGTTTTCTCCTAATTCGTATTTCCTAATTCTTAATTCTTAATTCCCCATGATAGGTCTTGCTGCCGACCACGCAGGGTTTGAGCTGAAAGAGAAAATTCACGCCCTGCTAACCCAAATGAGCTACGAGGTGCACGATTTCGGCACCGCCTCTACCGCCAGCGTAGATTACCCCGACTTTGCGCATCCGCTGGCCACCGCGCTGGAGGAGGGAACGCTACAGCTCGGCATAGCGTGCTGCGGAACAGGCAACGGTATGGCCATCACGCTCAACAAGCACAGCGGCGTTCGCGCCGGACTGTGCTGGAGCGTAGAGGTAGCGTCGCTCATTCGCCGCCACAACAACGCCAACGCCTGCGTGCTCCCCGCGCGGTTTGTGAGCGAGGCGCTGGCGCTGGAAATGGTAAAAGTATTTCTCACCACCGCGTTTGAGGGCGAACGCCACCAGCGCAGGGTGGACAAAATTTCGCAAAAACCGTAATCACTGCATCCAAATGTTTGAAATCACTAAAAAACAGCTGCTGGCCGAGAACATCTACCTGATGGACGTAGCCGCGCCGCGCGTGGCAAAATCGGCGCAGCCCGGGCAATTTGTCATTGTCCGCGTGGGCGAAACGGGCGAGCGCATCCCCCTCACCATTTGCGACTACAACGCCGGCACGGGCGCCGTAACCATCGTAACGCAGGTGGTAGGCGCGTCGAGCCGCAAAATCTGCGCGCTCGGCGAGGGCGACAGCTTCACCGACTTTGTGGGGCCGCTGGGGTGCCCGAGCGAGCTGGTGCACCTTTCCGGCGAAGCGCTGAGGCAAAAAAGCGTGCTGTTCATTGCCGGAGGGCTGGGCGCCGCGCCCGTTTACCCGCAGGTGAAGTGGCTCTGCGAGCAGGGCGCAAAAGCCGACGTTATAGTGGGCGCAAAAAGCAGGGATTTTCTCATTTTACAGCCCGAACTCGCGGCGGTAGCCAGAAACCTCCACGTGGCAACCGACGACGGCAGCACGGGCTTTAAAGGGCTGGTTACGGAGCTGCTCAAGCATTTAATTGACGTGGAGGGCAAAAAGTACGACATCGTGGTAGCCATTGGGCCTATGATAATGATGAAGTTTGTTGCCCTTGCCACCAAAGCCTACGGCATAGCCACCATTGTGAGCCTCAACACGCTCATGGTTGACGGCACGGGCATGTGCGGCGCGTGCCGCGTGAGCGTAGGCGGCAAAACCCGCTTCACCTGCGTCGACGGCCCCGAATTTGACGGTCACCTTGTAGATTTCGACGAAGCCCTGCGCCGGCAAGGCATGTACAGGGCTATGGAAAAGGAAAAGGAGGCGGAGTGCAAGTGCCTCCCCGCCTAAGCGGGGCTACGGCGTATCAAACAAGCGAATGTAGGGCTCAAACGAGTACAGCTTGTTCCGCTGAGCGCCGGTCATTTCTTTCAGCACGCCAGCTTCCTCCAAATGGCTGATTAAGTTATACGCCGTTTGGGGCGCTTTTTTGAGGAGGCTGATAGCCTCGCCAACCGAAATAACCGGTTTTTTGTACAGGTAGTTCAGCAGTACTCTTACATCTGCGCCGCGTTTTCCCAGCTTATCCGCCTTTACCTCAATAGACTGCTTCAGCTGCATAATTTTCTCCAGCGTAGCAACACCTTTTTGGGCAGTTTCCGTTATTCCCGTCAGGAAAAATTTGAGCCACTGCGCAATATCGTCTTGCGCTCTCACCTGCATAAGGTTATCGTAGTACAGCATTCTGTTCCGCTCAAAAAAATCGGACAGGTACAGGATAGGGCGCTTCAAAATCCCCTTGCTCACAAGGTACAGCGTGATGAGCAGCCGCCCCGTGCGGCCGTTGCCGTCCAAAAACGGGTGAATGGTCTCAAACTGGTAGTGAATAAGCGCTATTTTGATTAAATCGGGGATATTGTCGTCCTGCGCGTTGGCAAAATACTCCAAATCGGACATCAGCTCCGCTACTTCCGTGTGAACGGGCGGAACAAAAACCGCATTGCTGAGCGTTGTCCCGCCAATCCAATTTTGGCTTTTCCGGAACTCCCCGGGCTGCTTGTGCTGCCCGCGCACGCCATGCAGCAAAGTTTTGTGCGTTTGCTTAATTAAGCGGGTAGAAAACGGCAAGCCATGAAGGAGGTTAACCGCCTCATTCATTGCCGCAATATAATTTTGCACCTCCTTCCAATCGTCCCGATTTTCGGTAGAAACCTCCGCTTCGCTCAAAAACACCTCCTCCATTTTGGTTTGCGTCCCCTCAATTTTTGACGATTGGGTGGCTTCTTTGGCTACATGCACCTGAATAAACATGTCTATGTCAACGTACTCGGAGTACATGTCCAGCCGCCCAAGAAACCTGTCCGCTTTGCTCAGCAAGGCCAGCACCGGCATGTTATCAACCATCCACGGCCGGTTTAGCAGCTCCGGCTGAAAGCACTTATAGCTCCCTTGGCTGAGGTATTTTCCTGCTTTGAAACTTCTCATTTTTTTGTCGTTTAAAGTTGAACGTCGCTACAAATCAGCATAGTGATTTCCTTATTCTAAAAATCAGGGCAAAATTAGAATAAAAATTCCGTTATTCCAAAAACAGGGGGTAAAATTAGAATAAGGG
>JAITQP010000064.1 GCA_031288885.1 Prevotellaceae bacterium
CACCGTAGGCGACCCCTTCAAGGACACCTCCGGCCCATCGCTCAACATTTTGGTTAAGCTCATGAGCATGGTTTCCATCGTAATGGCAGGGCTTACCGTGGCGTGGAGCTTGCTGTAAAGTCAATGATTAATGGTTAATGATGCGAATCAATAGCTGAAAACCAAAGCCATCAGGGTGACAGCGATTTTACCAAAGCAGTGGAGCAATAGCCCTTGCTCAGAGCGTACTTTTTCGCATGTTGAATAGTTGTTTTCTCGTTTAGCCAGCTGGAAAAAGCTTCAACAGGCTGCCTGACGGTTGAAACGGCGGTATTCCACAGGTTATTATAAGCTCTATGTAAATTTGAATAAGCTTAAGCTGTTTTTCTCTGGGAATCATCGTTAGAAAATTGAGTTGTAAATAATCTTCTAATGTAATAATTCCCAGAGAATTAACCAAATAAATTACGATAATTTATTGAAAATGAATGTATTATAACAATTTGAAAATCAAAATATTCAACTGTTGATTCACATCATTAACAAAAACCCGCCCCTACATGCACCACCACGCCTCGCGCCATTAATCATTAACCATTAATCATTAATCACTAATCATTAGCTACTCCCTATTGGAAATCTCATGATTTTCATCTATTTTTGCGCTTTCTTTGCGCCATGAAGAAGCAAAAAATAGTCAACGATCCTGTTCACGGGTTTATCAGCATTCGCAGCCCGCTGGCGTACGAGGTGATGGAGCACCCCTACTTTCAGCGGCTGCGGAGCGTAAAGCAGCTGGGGCTGACGCACGTGGTGTACCCGGGCGCGTGCCACACGCGCTTTCAGCACGCGCTGGGCGCCATGCACCTCATGGGGCAGGCGGTGGACGTGCTGCGCTACAAGGGGCACGACGTCAGCCGCGACGAGGCCGAAGCCGCCGAGTGCGCCATGCTGCTCCACGACATCGGGCACGGGCCGTTTAGCCACGCGCTGGAGTTCAGCATTGTGGGCAAGGTGGCGCACGAGGACATTTCGGCCGCCATGATGCGCGAGCTCAACCGCGAAATGGGCGGGCGGCTCGCGCTCACGCTGGCCATCTTTGACAACCGCCACCCCAAGAGCTTCCTCCACCAGCTGGTGTCGAGCCAGCTCGACGTGGACAGGCTCGACTACCTGTGCCGCGACAGCTACTTTTCGGGCGTAGCCGAAGGCGCCATCGGCATGGAGCGCATCATTAAAATGCTGGACGTGGTGAACGACGAGCTGGTGGTGGAGGCAAAGGGAATACACTCCATCGAAAAATTTTTGATTGCCCGCCGCCTCATGTACTGGCAGGTGTACCTGCACAAAACGGTGATTGCCGCCGAGCAGCTGCTGGTCAACATTTTTGCCCGCGCCAAAGCCTTAGCGCGTCAGGGCGCGCTCACGGCGGACGACGAGGCGCTGCAATTTTTCCTGACGCAAGACCTGAGCGCAGCGGGCATGGACAGCCGCCACGCGCTGCGCTGCTTTGTGCGGCTCACCGACAGCGACGTAGACTGCGCCGTGAAGTCGTGGTGCAGCCACCCCGACCGGACGCTGAGCACGCTCTGCCGGATGCTCACGGCGCGCAAGCTGCCCAAGGTGGAGATACGGCGCGACGCGTTTGCGCCCGAGCAAATCGCCGCGCTGCAGCAGCAAACCGCGCGCCTGCTGGGGCTAAGCGCCGACGAGGCGGCCTACTTTACGCAGGCAAGCGTGCTCGTCAACCGCGCGTACAGCCCCACCGGCGACCCCATAAAGCTCCTGCAGCGCAACGGCGAGCTGCGCGACATCTACGAAGTGTCGGACTTGCTGAACGCTACGGCATTCCAGCAGGAAACAACAAAGCACTTCTTGTGCTACCCAAAGGAAATCTTTGGGGAATTAGGAATTACGAATTAGGAATTGGCTGACGCGCTACATGCGGCATGGTTTTATGCATTGCTTTCAGCACGCTTTGCGTCATTGCTTCCTTCGCTCGCAATGACGCAAAACGTGCTTCTCCGTGAATGTAAATTTTTACTGGACGTTAGAAGCATCAGCAACATTCCTAACGGAATGTGAAAGCAATCACGGTAATTTACCAAGCTTGAGCCGGATTTTTCCGTTACAACAACATCATTCTTAATTCGTAATTCCTAATTCGTAATTCTTAATTTAATATATTATGGAGCTATCAGCACGCGAAATCGCCACGTATTTGAACGGCGAAGTAGAGGGTAACCCCGACGTAACGGTGTCGGGATTTGCCCGCATAGAGCAGGCAACGCAGGACACGCTTTGCTTTTTGGCAAACCCCAAGTACGAGGAGTACCTGTACAAAACCGGCGCAGGCATTGCCATCGTCAACAAAACCTTTAAGCTGCGGCAGCCGGTGCCCTACACCGTTGTGTGGGTCGACGACGCGTACCGCGGCATAGCCACGCTGCTGGACATCTACGCCACGCTAAGCGCCGTGCAGCGCAGCGGGCGCGAGTACCCCTCGCGCGTGTCGTGGCGCGCCAAGGTGGGCAAAAAGTGCTACATTGGCGCATTTTCGTACATCAGCAGGGGCGCAAAGATTGGCAACAACGTAAAAATTTTCCCGCGCGTGTACATTGGCCGCAACGTTACCGTTGGCGACAGCTGCATCTTGTACCCGGGCGTTACCATCTACTCCGGCTGCCACGTGGGGAGCGGCTGCATCCTGCACGCCGGCGCGGTGGTTGGCTCGGACGGCTTTGGCTTTGCCCCCGACGAAAACAAGCGCTACAAAAAAATCCCGCAAATCGGCAACGTGGTGCTGGAGGACGACGTGGAGGTGGGCGCAAACACCTGCATAGACCGCGCCACCATGGGCTCTACCATCATTCGCCGCGGGGTGAAGCTGGACAACTTAGTCCACATAGCCCACAACGTGGAGGTGGGGCAAAATACCGTGATGGCCGCCCTTACGGGAATTGCCGGCTCCAGCAAAATTGGCGAGGGGTGCATGTTTGGCGGGCAGTCGGGCGTGATAGGCCACCTCAGCATCGGCAACAACGTGTCGCTCACGGCGCGCGCCGGCGTGTCCAGCAACATTAAGGACGGCGAAACGCACATGGGATTTCCGAACATGCCGATAAGCGCCTACCGCAGGAGCTACGTAGTGTTCAAAAATCTGCCCGACTTGCAGAAAAAGGTATCCCAGCTGGAGCAGGAAATCGGCAGCCTCAAGAGCAAGCCGTAGGTAAACAATATAATCTGTTGTAGATTAATGTATTATTAAACATAATTTGGTAATTTAGATGTTTTTTTATTACCTTTGTATTCGTTTTATGCTAATTTAACCGTATGCAAATCAATCAACGTACTATAAACAAAGAAGTTACCTTTACCGGCAAGGGCTTACACACAGGTTTACAGGTGGAAATGACCATTTGCCCCGCGCCCGCCAACCACGGCGTAAAGTTTCAGCGGATAGATTTGGAGGGTATGCCCGTGATAGCCGCCCTTGCCGACTACGTTACCGACACCTCGCGCGGCACCACCATCGACCACAACGGCGTGAGGGTAAGCACCATCGAGCACATCATGGCGGCGCTCTTTGGCTTGGGTATCGACAACGCGCTGATACGCATCAACGCGCCCGAAGCGCCCATCATGGACGGCAGCGCGCTCAGCTACGTGGAGCAGCTGAAGGACGCCCTCGAGGAGCTGCCGGAAAAGCGCATCTACTTTGAGGTGACGGAAAAAATTGTGCTGTGCAACGACAAAAAGCACACGGAAATCGCCCTCTACCCCGACGACCACTTCAGCGTTAACGTCAACATCGACTTTGGCTCCAAGGTGCTGGGCTGCCAGTACGCCGCCATCAGCTCGGCGGACGAAATTGCCGAGCAAATTGCGCCGTGCCGCACGTTCGTTTTCTTCCACGAGCTCGAATTTTTGCGCCAAAACAACCTCATAAAGGGCGGCGACGCGGACAACGCCATTGTGATAGTGGAGCAGGAGGTTACGCAAAGCGACGTAGACCGCGTGGCGCACCTGTTCAACAAGCCCAGCATAGCGCGGCTTCCCGAAGGCTACCTCAACAACCTCGAGCTGCGGTTTGCCAACGAGCCGGCGCGCCACAAGCTGCTCGACCTGCTGGGCGACCTCATGCTGGTGGGCGCTCCCATCAAGGGAAAAATCATCGCCACCCGCCCGGGGCATCAGGCCAACACGGAGTTTGCCCGCGAGCTCCGCAAAATCATCAAAAAGCAAAGCAGCAAGCCCGTCGCGCCCAAGTACGACCCCAACGACCCGCCGCTGTACGACATTAACCAAATCAAAAAGCTGCTGCCGCACCGCCCGCCCTTCCTGCTGGTGGATAAAATCATCTACATGGACGCCGAAACGGTGGTTGGCGTGAAGAACGTCACGATAAACGAGCCGTTTTTTGTTGGGCACTTCCCCGACGAGCCGGTGATGCCCGGCGTGCTCATTGTGGAAGCCATGGCGCAGTGCGGCGGAATTTTGGCGCTCAGCACCGTGCCCGATCCGGAGCACTACAGCACCTACTTTTTGAAGATAGACGGCGTAAAGTTCAAGCGAATGATCGTGCCCGGCGATACGCTGGTGTTCTGCCTGAAGCTCGTAGAGCCCATCCGGCGCGGGCTGGTGCACATGCAGGCGCAGGCGTTCGTGGGCAACACCCTCGCCACCGAAAGCGACCTGCTGGCGCAAATCACAAAAAACAGGTAGCATAGCGACAGCAACGATTTGATTTGTGCAGCAAAAGAGTTACCTTTGCAAAAGGTAAAGAAGTTGTACCTATAAGGATAGCACTATGCACATAGCCAATCCCCTATACGACGTAGTCTTCAAATTTATGATGGAAGACGAAAAAGTGGCAAGAGCTTTCATCTCCGCCATCATTGGCGAGGAGGTGGTGGCGCTTGATTTTGCCGCGCAAGAGCGTACGCTTCGGCGACCCAAAAAGACATCCGGTCAGGAGGCGCAAAAGGAGGAGACGTTCTTTACCGTATGCCGGTTTGACTTCTCCGCCAAAATAGCCACGCCCGACGGTGGCTTCAAAACCGTGCTGATAGAGCTGCAAAAAGCCAAGCTATCGTCGGACATCATGCGCTTCCGACGTTACATGGGGTTGCACTACCAAAACCCGAGCAACACCTCTGGCAAAGGAAGAGGCAAAAAAGCCCGCCAGCTGTACTGCATCTTTCTGCTGGGCTACGACATCGGCATTCCAGAATGCCCGCTCATACAGGTGGACTACGGCGTAAAGGACGTTGTTGGCAAAAAGAGTTTGGAGGTTACCAACGAGTTTATCCAGAGCCTTCACCACAAGTCGTGGATTGTGCAGATAGCCCAGCTTAAGCAGCGCCGCCGCAATAAGGTGGAAAAGCTGCTGAGCATCTTCGATCAGGAGAACCGCGTCACCAACGACAACCATATCATGAACGTGCACGAGGAGGATTTTCCGGCTTGCTATCGTCCCATTATCCGTCGCCTCCGCATGGCCTC
>JAITQP010000177.1 GCA_031288885.1 Prevotellaceae bacterium
TTATTCGTTTATTTGTTTTTATTCGTTTATTTGTTTTTATTCGTTTATTTGTTTTTATTCGTTTATTTGTTTTTATTCGTTTATTTGTTTTTATTCGTTTTTTTGTTTTTACTTGTTTATTTGTTTTTATTTTATTTACTTGTTTTTATTTTCAGGTGAGCTTCCTAATACGCCCTGTGTGCAACGGTGTCGAGTCCCTCTACACGCTGATCGAAGAATGCCTTCTGCACTGGCTGAAGGTGGGTCTCCCTTCCTCGCTGAGGGACATGGTCGCCAATCAGCTGTCTGCCACCTCGTATGACTTCTCCGTCACTGAAATATTTAATAATATTTTGGAGTTTGTTATTATTGTGTGTGTGTGTGTGTGTGTGTGTGTGTGTGTGTGTTTGTGTGTGTGTGTGTGTGTGTGTGTGTGTGTGTGTGTTGATATGCGCATTTGTCACGAAATCGTGAGCAGGCACGCTACCCGTTCCCGCCAGCTCGGGGTGATGAGCGTAACCAACCTTGCGGTTAGCCAAGAGGTGTGTGTGTAGAGTGAAAAACTTCATATACGGTTTTATCGTTGGCGTAATTTATCATGCATGATATATTACCAAATCTGCCGCAAAAGTACGAAAAAAAGTTTTGGTTTTGCAAAATATTTTCCGTAAGAATTTGCAAAATTACGGAATTTAACCAATTTTACATATCTATTATGCGCAGTAAAGATGATTAAGCTTTAAGAGAAAGCGCCAACATCTCCAAAAATCATTGTGCCGATGCGCACCAGCGTAGCGCCCTCCTCAACCGCAACGGCGTAGTCGCCGGACATGCCCATGGAGATTTGCGTGAACAAATCGGGCTGGGAGACGAGCGCCTTGCTCTGTCCGTGCAGCTGCTTTATGAGCCGGAACTCCCCGCGAACTTGCTCCATATCGCCGGTGTTGGACGCCATGCCCATCAGCCCGCAGATTTGCACGCTGCGGAGCGCGCCGGCCTCGCCGGAGCGCAGGTAGTCGAGCAGCTCGTGGGGCAAAAAGCCAAACTTGGTTTCCTCCTGCGCCACGTGCACCTGTAGCAGGCAGCGGGCGGTAACGCCCAGCTTTTCGCAAGCCGTGCTCACCTCGCGCATCAGCGCTGCGCTGTCGATGGAGTGGATGAGGTGGGCGCAGGGCGCAACCATTTTCACCTTGTTGCGCTGCAGGTGCCCAATGAAGTGCCAGCGAATATCCTGCGGCAGCGCCGCCGCCTTTTGCAGCAGCTCCTGCGGGCGGCTCTCCCCAAAGTCGCGCTGCCCCGCGCTGTAGGCCGCCATGATGGCCTCCACGCTGCGCGTTTTTGATACGGCTATCAGCGTAACGTGCGGCGGGAGGTGTTGCTTTACGCGCGCTATATTGTGGGCTATTGCAGTCATGGGTTAGCGGTATTGCAGGATTTCCAGCCAAGGGGTGTAGCGGAGCAGAAAAACGCCCTTGTTTTCGTACGCGCCACCGGTGGTGGTGGGGACAAAGTTGTAGGTGGATTGCAGCAGCTCCTCGCGGTGGAACGGAAGGCAACCCTCAAAGTTCTTGCCGTAGCGGTGTATCGCCGAAACGAAGTAGAGCATCACGTCGTACCCCTGAAAGGCAAACTGCGAGGGCTCCGTTTTGTAGGCGTAGCGGTAGCTCTCCACGAAGGACTTCACCGCCTCCGACCGGTAGTCGATAAAGTAGGGCACGGCAACGTGCAGCTTGAGCTCGTAAAAGAGGTCGAGCTCCACCTTTTCGTACTTTCGCCAATCGCTGCTGCCGTAAACCGTTATGTTGCACTTGTAGCGGTTGGAAAAGGCTTTCAGGTTGGCCAGCAGCTCCGACACAAACGGCTCGTCCTGCGACGCCACAACTACCTTGTTGTCCATGCCGGAAAGAAATATTTTCAGGAACGTTTCCTGATTTTCGCGCGGCTGTATGCCTATTTGGTACGACAAATTTTTCACGGTGGGCGCGTGCACGCGGGTTTCGTAATCCTTACGCAGCATTTCCAAGTACAGAGAGTCGCCCCGCCCCGCCAAGTTGTGGTATACAATGCTGTCCCTTTTGGGCAGGTACTGCCGGTAGAGGTTGCGCAGCTTTTGGCTCGCCTCCTCGTCGCGCTGCGACACCAGAATGATGTTGCTGTGCTCAGGGTTGAGGTGCGCGTGCGTCAGGGCTTTTTGCACCTGACTGTTGAAGTCGGTAGCCACCTGAAACACGTTGGCGTAGCCGTACAGGGAGGTGTCAATGGGCGTGAGGGGCGACACTATTTTTATGCCCTTGGTTTTGGCAAATTTGGCAACGGGGATAAACTGGCTTTGGTAAACAGGCCCAATGATAATGTCCGCCTTGTCGAGCGCAGCGTTGTACGACCCTACCTTGTCGTACATGCTTTTGAAGTCGAGCACGCTGAGGTTGACGGATATCCCCCTTTTGCTCAGGGTTTCGAGCGCCAGCAGCGCGCCCTCGTACATTTCTACAAAGCGAAACGACTTGTAGAGGTCGTCCTCACTCTCATGGCTGTTGGCGCCAAACGGCAGGAGGATGGCTACGTTGATGGGGTCTCGATATCCGCTGCTATCGCATAGAGGCGCTGCGGCATGCTGCAGCGCGCTGCTTTTTTTCAGCCCCGACATCATAATGGGGATGTAAACGATTTGTCCGACCTTGATTTTAGCAGTTTTTTTGGTAAAAATTTGCGGGTTATACTGCTTGATGAAGTCCATGTCTATCTCGTAGAGGTTGGAGATGGAGAACAGCGTTTCCTTACGCTGCGCAACATGCTCTATGAGCGTAACCTCCGGCTCCTTGCCGGCGATGCCGGTTTCCCCGCCGGACGCCGCCGCTGTCGCCACGCTTTTGTCCGGCGCAATTCTGTCCGACGCGGGGATGTAGAGCACAGCGTTTACCGGAAGCACGTGGGCAACACCCGGGTTTGCGGCAAGGATATTCCCCACGCTTACGCCGTACGTGCGCGCAATGGAGTAAATGGTTTCCTTGGGTTGCGCAATGTGGCGGATAAAGTGCGCTGCGCCGTTGACCGGCGTAAGCCTGATTTGGAGCCACTGCCCCGCCTTGAGCCCGCCGCTCAGCGCAGGGTTGTCGCGCAGCAGCTCCTCTTGGCTGACAACGTAGGCGCGGCAGAGCGAGTATATCGTTTCGCCCTGCTTTACGGCGTGCAGGTAGTAGCGGTGGTTGCCATCGGTAAGTATCTCGCTTGAGCGGGTAATAACGGGCGGCTGCTCCTGCGGCTGGGCAGATAGCGTACTACAAAGTAGGAGGAGGAATATAGCGAATATGAGCTTCATCTGAAATTTACACACGTAAAAAAATAGTGAGCTGCAAATTTACGGATTTTTTTGTCACCGATGCTCGTGAATATCGTGAAACAGCTATTTTTTCATCTTTAGCTTTGTCCGGAAAGGGTTGAAAGGATTGCTCAGCTGCCATGGTAAAGGGCGCACGGGTCGTTATCCGGCCATGTAAAGCTCTCAAAGCTGATGTCTTCATCTATTTTATCCCAGTGAATACCAAAGTGAGACTCGCTCCACTCGGCGCGCTGGCTGTCGCTGGAGTTGCGCAGGCGGGGAAAAAAGCGCAGGTGCTGGCTTTGCACCCTACCCTCTGCTGTTTGGATAAATATCCGGTCATTGCTAAACCAAAGTTTTCTAACTACTTCCATAGCATAACGTTTGCATTTTCCCACAAATATACGCAAAATTACTAAAAACTTCCTCAATAAATTGTGAAGGGGGTAATTTATTGGCTACTACGCTATGGCGTAATTTGCGCAAAAATTTTTGGGGTGTAAAAAAAAGTAGTATATTTGCAGTGAAGAACAGCTATCAGGAATAAATCCTGAATCGTTCACGGGGATAGATGGGGGGAAGTCCGGTACGGAGGTATAAGCCCCAAGTTCTCCACCTAAGTTCGGGCAGCCAATGGCTGCCCGAAGCTATTTTATGGGATGCTACCTGACAAAAATAGGCTTTAACGCGCCCTCCTTATTGATGTAGTAAATGTTGGGCATAGCGCGTAGCGTGTTTTTCTTCTTAAAATACCCGATACTTCTGACAACGGCGCTCTTTAGCGCATCCAGCTTGTCGTTTTCATCCCAGTAGAATAGCGCATTTTCTGCCTTGCGCGTATCTTTTATGTAAGTTCTGATGGTTTCTTCGTTTGCATGGTTGATATACTTCACATCCCATGTTTTTCCGTCAAATGCTAAATCGGGCACGCTTTTTCCTTTTCCGTTTTCAGGTAAAAACTCAACCCGTTTTCCATGCTTGGCGAGCATTTTTCCGACCACTTTTTCGGCCTTATCACCACCCCCCTTTGGGGTAAATTGGTGTGCTTTATGGTACACGTTAAACCCTCCGCTTGCCTCGTCGAAGTAAACTTTCTCCCACTCGTCGCTGTTGTATGAATGGTATTGCCGAAGGGCTTCCGCAATGAGCACAGGTCTTTCAAGCATGCTGTTTTGTTTCACTGAAATTCAGGCAAAGGTAGCACTTTTTTAGTTGTGAGCCGGTAGAGCCCAAGAAAATTGCTTGACTTTGAAGCCCCGTGGAAAGTATTTGCTGCCGCGGTGAATAAATCGGTTGCATTGGCGATTTGAATTTACTATGGTTAATCACTAACCATTAAACACTTGCAAATGCCGCAAAATTATACTATCTTTGTCGCCCTTATGTTTACTAACGACAAACCAATAAGCTATAATTTTTTTTGACGATATTGATGGTAAAAGTACTGAAGTTTGGAGGCTCCTCCGTTGCTACGCCCGAAAGCATAAAGCAGGTGAAGGCAATTGTGGAGCAAAGCGCCGACAACAAGTTTGTAGTGGTATCGGCGCTGGGGGGTGTAACCGACCAGCTGCTGCGGGCAAGCGCAATGGCTGCGTCGGGGGAAGAAAATTTCAAAAAAGAGCTGAACGAGTTAGAGCAACGCCACCTGAACGCGGCAAAATCGCTGGTAAAGCCACAGCAGCAGGGGCACGTGCTGAGCGAGCTGAAGGTCATGCTAAACGAGCTGGAGGACTACCTGCAGAGCATTGCGCGCCTGCGCGAGCTCACGCCTAAGCTGCAGGACTACGTGCTGAGCTTTGGCGAGCGCATGAGCGCATTTTTGCTGAGCGAAACCATTGCAGGCGCTACGCTGGTGGATACGCGTAGCATCATCAAAACCGACAGCGCGTTTGGTAAAGCCAACGTAGATTTTGCAAAAACGAATGAGCTCTGCAAGGCAGCGCTGTCGGAGGTGAAGGGGCGCGCGGTGCTGCCGGGCTTCATTGCCTCCGACAAAACCGGCGCCACCACCACGCTCGGGCGGGGCGGAAGCGACTACACCGCCGCCATTCTCGCAGCGGCCATAAACGCCTCGTCGGTGGAAATCTGGACGGACGTGAACGGCTTTATGACCGCCGACCCGCGCAAGGTGGAAAAAGCGTACACCATCAAGCACCTCAGCTACTCCGAGGTTTTTGAGCTGTCTAACTTCGGCGCAAAGGTAATCTACCCTCCTACGGTGCACCCGCTGCTGGCCTCCAACATTGCGATGCTGATAAAAAACACGTTCAACCCCACCGCCGACGGCACGCTGGTAAACGCCCACGCCGACGCCTCAACCGACCAAGTCATTAAGGGCATATCGTCCATCGACGATATCGCGCTGCTCACGCTGCACGGCGTGGGGATGACCGGCATATCGGGCATCTCAAAGCGGCTGTTTGGCGCGCTGGCGGAGGCAAAGGTCAACGTGATACTCATTTCGCAGGCCTCATCGGAGCAATCCATCACCTTTGCCATAGCGCCGGAGCACGTGGAGCAGGCGCAGCAGACCATTGAGAGCGAATTTGAGGTGGAAATACGCCACCAAACTATCGGGCTGAAGGTGGAGACGGAAATGTCCATCATTGCCATCGTGGGCGAAAATATGAAGCGCATGCCGGGTATATCGGGCAAGCTCTTTAACGCCTTAGGCAAAAACGGCGTAAACGTGGTAGCCATTGCGCAAGGCTCGTCGGAGCTGAACATTTCTACCGTGGTGCACAAGGTAAACCTGCGCAAGGCGCTCAACGTAATTCACGAAGCTTTTTTTTTATCGGGCTATAGAGAGGTACACCTGTATATAGCCGGCATTGGTACTGTTGGTGG
Source organism: Prevotellaceae bacterium (assembly GCA_031288885.1). Taxonomy (GTDB): domain Bacteria; phylum Bacteroidota; class Bacteroidia; order Bacteroidales; family UBA932; genus JAITMY01. The sequence goes on from JAITQP010000177.1 coordinate 6,146, forward strand.
AAATTTGGTGCAGCAGCTGCGGCAGCAGCGCGAAGACTTAATGGAAAATCATCGCCTCAAGCTGAACGTGGTAGGGGTGATGAACTCCCAAAAAATGCTGTTCGACGTGCAGGGTATCAACCTCGACGACGTGCGGGGCGAGCTGGAGCGCAAGGGTGCGCCGCTAAACCTCAGCACCTTTGTGCAGCGCATTGCGTCGGTCAACCTGCGCAACAGCATTTTTGTTGATTGCACCGCCAGCGAAGAGGTGGCGGATATTTACGCAAAAGCGCTGCAGTCGTTTGTGTCGGTGATAACCGCCAACAAAATTGCCTGCTCAGGCGACTACGCGCGCTACCGGCAGCTGCAAGATTTGTCGCGCGTGCGGGGGGTGAAGTTTTTGTACGAAACCAACGTTGGCGCAGGCCTGCCCGTGATTAAAACCATAAACGAGCTGATGCTTAGCGGCGACAGGATTATAAAGCTGGAGGCGGTGCTCTCCGGCACGCTCAACTTTATTTTCAACACCATCAGCGAGGAAATTACGATGAGTCAGGCCATAAAAATGGCGCAGGAGAAAGGCTACTCGGAGCCCGACCCGCGCGTTGACCTGAGCGGAATAGATGTGCTCCGCAAAATCCTCATCCTCTCCCGCGAATGCGGCTATCCCTTGGAAAAAACGGATGTGGAGGTAAGCCGTTTCTTGCCCGACAGCTGCTTTGACATGCCTACGATAGGCCAGTTTTTTGGCGAGGTGCAAAAGCTGGACGCAGACTTTGAGGCGCGCCGCAAGGCGCTGTACAAGGCGGGTAAACGCTGGAGGTTTGTAGCCTCGCTTGATAACGGAAAAGCCCGCGTCTGCCTGCAGGAGGTAGATGCTGCGCACCCGTTTTTCAACCTGCAGGGCAGCGATAATATCATCACGCTGCACACCGAGCGGTATAGCGCGCAGCCAATGGTCATAAAAGGCGCCGGAGCAGGGGCGGCGGTTACGGCTGCCGGCGTATTCGGCGACATTATCAGGGTGGCAAATATTTGAACACACCTAACAATTCTTAAATTAAAATGCCGGACAAGCTCAAAATATTTTCGCCAGCCACCGTTGCCAACGTTGCCTGCGGGTTTGACGTGCTGGGCTTCGCGCTCAACAGCCCCGGCGACGAAATCAGCATAGCGCTCAACGATAGCGGCGCCATTGTGCTGCACGACGAAACGCCGTATGGCCTGCCGCTGTCGCCCGAAAAAAATGTGACCGCCGTTGCGCTACAATCCATGCTGGATGCGCTGCAAAGTCGGCAGGGTTTCGACATTACTTTTCTGACTAAAATCATGCCGGGTAGCGGCGTTGGGTCAAGCGCGGCGAGCTCTGCCGCCGGCGTGTTTGGCGCGAACGAGCTGCTTGGTCGTCCGTTTACGCGCAGGCAGCTGGTGGCGTTTGCCATGCAGGGCGAAAAGGTGGCCAGCGGCTCGGCGCACGCCGACAACGTAGCGCCGGCGCTCATGGGCGGCTTTACGCTGGTGCGCAGCTACGCGCCGCTCGACGTTATCCCCATCCCCAGCCCCCCGATATTTGCCGCGGTGGTGCACCCGCAAATTGAGGTGCGCACGAGCGACAGCCGCAAAATTTTACGCCAAGAGGTTCCCATCAAAAAAGCGGTGGAGCAGTGGGGCAACGTTGCCGGACTTGTTGCCGGACTTTTCACCAACGACTACGCGCTCATCAGCCGCTCGCTGCACGACGTGATTGTAGAGCCGGTGCGCGCGCTTCTCATCCCCGAATTTTACGCCATCAAGCAAGCCGCCCTCGACGCCGGCGCGCTGGGGTGCAGCATTTCGGGCAGCGGGCCTTCCATTTTTGCCCTGAGCCAAGACGAAAAAACAGCAAAATCCGTAGCGCAGGCCATGCACTACGGATTTGATAAGGTGGGGATAGAAAACCACGTTTTTGTATCGCCCATCAACAAAGAGGGGGTGAGGATTAGCGAATAGAGCGGAGGCGAGCGCTTTTAGCACTCAACGACCGTTACCTCCCCCTCCTGCGACCACTTGAGCCGCTCGCTCCACAAGCGCTGCGCGGCTTCCGGACGGCGGTCGAAAATCAGCAAGTAGCAGCCTGACGGAGCGCCGCTGCCGGAGTTAAACGGAGGTGAAAAGCTGTTGTGGTAGCGAAGCACCTGCTGGATGCCCAGCTCTTTCACTTTCTCAAGCGACTGACGGCTCCGCAGAAGCTTAACTTCGATGATATCCCACTTACCCTTATACCCCACCGCCAAGTCCATGCGACCGCGTCCGGCGGCGTACTCGCGCTCAATTCGCCCCTCACCGTTGGTTACCCGCTGCAGAAAGGCCATCAGCAGCAGGTGCGGGAACGCCTCCGAGTAGTTCGACATCTCCTCCCATGCCTCCGAGTTGGTCTGCCAAAACGACTGAAACTCCCGCAGCAGGCTGTCTATGTCAAGCGTCCCGTCGGGCTTTTGCCACTGCCACGAGGAGGG
>JAITQP010000140.1 GCA_031288885.1 Prevotellaceae bacterium
GGCTGCAAGTGGCAGCCCTTACCCTACCCCGAGCAGCTCCGCTGCAAGCAGCGGCAGGTGGAAGACCAGCTGGCGCGCATAGGAAACTTCCGCGGCATCAGCGTCAGCAGCATAGCCGGCGCTGAAAAAACAACCTTTTACCGCAACAAGCTGGAGTTTACCTTTTCGCACAAGCGGTGGATGACCAAAGCTGAAATCGACACAGGCGCGTCCATCTGCGACCCACAGGCGCTGGGCTTCCACATCCCGCTGAAGTTCGACAAGGTGCTCGACGTAAAGCGGTGCTACCTCCAAGCCGACCCCTCAAACGACGTCAGGCTTGCCGTCAAAAAATTTGCGGTGGACAACGGGCTGGAGTTCTTTGACCTGCGGGCGCAAACGGGCTTGCTCCGCAACCTCATCATACGCACCTCAAGCGCCGGAGAGCTAATGGTCATCGTTGTTTTTTACCAAAACGACGAGGAGCGTATTGCCATGCTCATGCAGCACCTGCAGCGCTCGTTTCCCGCCATCACCTCGCTGCTCTACGTAATCAACGGCAAGCGCAACGACACCATTGGCGACCAAGAGGTGGTATGCTTTGCCGGACGCGACCACATTTACGAGGAGATGGAGGGGCTGCGGTTTAAGATTGGCGCAAAATCGTTTTTCCAAACCAACTCCGAGCAGGCCTACAAGCTGTACTGCATTGCTCGTAATTTTGCGCAGCTGAGCGGCAGGGAGGTGGTGTACGACCTGTACACCGGAACGGGAACGATTGCCAATTTTGTGGCAAAAAATGCGCAAAAAGTGGTGGGCGTGGAGTACGTTAAGGAGGCCATTGACGACGCCCACGTAAACGCCCGCCTCAACGGCGTGACCAACGCCGCGTTCTACGCAGGCGACATGAAGGACGTGCTCACCGCCGACTTCGTGGCGCAAAACGGTCGCCCCGACGTTGTCATTCTCGACCCTCCGCGCGCAGGCATTCATCCGGACGTGGCGCAGGCAATACTGAGCGCGCAACCCCGGCGCATCGTTTACGTGAGCTGCAACCCCGCCACGCAGGCGCGCGACATGGCGCTCCTGTCAGCAAAGTACGCCATCACCGGCGTGCAACCCGTAGATATGTTCCCGCATACGCACCACGTGGAAAATGTGGCGGCAATGGAGCTGAAAGCCGAATATTCCCAATAAAAAAGGCTTACCTTGCGGGTAAGCCTTTTTCGTTAAACCATTTTTACGGTTACTTCACCGTGCTCATGTGGGCAATCAGGTCAAGCACCTTGTTTGAGTAGCCCCACTCGTTGTCGTACCACGATATGAGCTTTACAAAGTTGGCGTTGAGCGAAATGCCGGCCTTAGCGTCAAACACGGAGGTGCGCTTTTCGTGAATGAAGTCGGACGAAACCACCTCATCCTCGGTGTAGCCAAGCACGCCCTTCAGCTCGCCGTCGGCAGCTTTTTTCACGGCAGCCTTGATTTCGTCGTACGAGGCGGCTTTTTCTATGCGGCAGGTGAGGTCAACCACCGAAACGTCGAGCGTAGGGATGCGGATTGACATGCCGGTGAGCTTGCCGTTGAGCGAGGGGATAACTTTCCCTACAGCCTTGGCAGCGCCGGTGCTCGAGGGGATAATGTTGCCGGAGGCAGCGCGTCCGCCGCGCCAGTCCTTTGCCGAAGGTCCGTCAACCGTCTTTTGCGTAGCGGTGATGGAGTGTACGGTGGTCATCAGGCCCTCCACGATGCCAAAGTTGTCGTGGATAACCTTTGCCAGCGGAGCCAAGCAGTTGGTGGTGCACGAAGCGTTGGATACGATAGGCTCGCCCTTGTAGGTGGCGTGGTTTACGCCGCAAACAAACATTGGGGTGTCGTCCTTAGACGGCGCAGACATTACCACGCGCTTTGCCCCTGCCTCGATGTGCTTTTGGGCTGTTTCCTTTGTCAGGAACAGGCCGGTGGATTCCACCACGTACTCTGCTCCCACCTCGCCCCACTTCAAGTTGGCGGGGTCTTTTTCTGCGGTTACGCGGATGGCGTGCCCGTTGACAACCAGCTTACCATCTTTCACCTCAATGGTTCCCTTGAACTGGCCGTGAATGCTGTCGTAGCGCAGCATGTATACCATGTACTCAACGCTTATCAGGTCGTTGATACCTACAACCTCAATGTCGCTACGCTCCTCAACGGCAGCGCGGAATACCAAGCGACCAATACGGCCAAAGCCGTTAATTCCTACTTTAATTTTGCCCATTTTATTTTCTCGTTTTGGGTTTAACTCTATGCATGTTAAAAAAATCGCCTCAAAATTACATATTATTGGAAGACAAGGCGCAATAAAAAAAGTTAAGTGCCGTAATTGTTATCAACAAGCGTCTGCGCCTCCGGCCATTTCTCGCTCGTGCTCCGGCAGCCACGGCTTACGCCACAGGCCGCTACTTATCGTCGTAATGTCCACGTGCCGAAATTACTTCAACTATTTTTTCTTCTTTATCAATTTGGTAAGTAAGGCGATGCTTGTCCGTTATCCTACGCGACCACTGCCCAACTCTGTCTCCCCCTAATGGTTTGGGGTGTCCCGTTCCGGTTTCGGGATGTTCGCGTAATTCGGCTACCAAATTCATTGCTTTTCCGAATGCCTGCGGCTCGCTTTTTTTTAGAAACTTCAACTCCCTCACGACCTGCGTGGGGAAAACCACTTCGTATTTCATACGGCAGCGAAATTAATTGCGCTTCATAAGGAAGCAAAAAAATCCTGCAGCTCCTTGTCCGAGCGAACTACTATACATTTGCCTTCTTCTATTTCCCTCAAAGCGCTGTCTAACTTCGCAAAATACGCTTCTTTACTCATTACCACGTTGTCATCTATTAGCGTATCGTTATTCGATACGTGAGCGGGCTTACGCGGTTTTGCTTGTTGCTGTGCTAATGCTAACATGGCTATATATTATTTTTGGTTGTTTATGTGTTGTATTTCTTTTTCGGTGAAAGTAGTGACTTCGTAATTCATAAGTGCATGAAAAAATTATATGTGTCCTCCTTTGTGCGCAGTACCGTCCCCTTACCCTCTTTTATTGCTCGCGTTTCGCTTTCTATTGTCGCCAATAGCTCCTCTTTCGTCATAAGCGTATCGTCATCTATTAGCGCATCGTTATTCGATACGTGAGCGGGCTTACGCGGTTTTGCTTGTTGCTGTGCTAACGCTAACATGGCGATGTAATGTTTTTGGTTGCTTGCGTGATACATTTCTTGGGGCAAATGTAGCT
>JAITQP010000153.1 GCA_031288885.1 Prevotellaceae bacterium
ATGTCGGTCAGGTTGTTCAGCGCCGAAAATATGGACAGCCCCGCAAACTTCGACACGCCCGTGAGAAAAACAAACCGCAGATGGTCGTCGGCGCCCTTTATCACCTTATAAATGTCGTGGAGGCTCTCCTGAATGGCCCTCAGCTCTGCCCGCGTTTTGCTCATGACGTCCAAAATCGGCACGTCGTACTCGTCCACCAAAACAACCACCTTGTCGCCGGTTTTTTCGTACAACCTGTCAATTAATTCGCCAAAACAATCGGCCGCAGATTCCGAAATAAGCGACACCTGATAGCCCTCGGCAATTCTTTTCAAAAATAATGGCATGCTGATTTGAATTTGCTCCGGCGTTGCGTGGCTGATGAGCGTCCAGTCTATCCGGATAACCGGATGCTGCTTTGTCCAGTCCCACTTGTCGTAGATGTGAAGCCCCTCAAACAGCTCCTTTTCCCCCCTAAAAATCGCCTCTATGGTGCTTAGGAGCAGGGATTTTCCAAAACGTCGCGGGCGGGAAAGAAAGAAAACGCCTCCGGAGGAGACTAATTTTTGCACTAATGGGGTTTTATCCACATAGATATAATCATACTCATACTCCCGCAGCTTCCCAAACGACTGTATTCCTATCGGTAAATTCTTCATACTTGGTAATCTTTTGATGAGTTTACAAAATTACATGAAAATCATGTGATTTCCAAGAGCGTGCTGCGGGATTTTCTACAATTTGTCTTTCGAAAGAAAATCTTGTACCTTTGCAGCTCATATTTTTTTAGTCCTTGCTCGCATGTTAACGTTACGACGCGTCATACTCTTACTTTTCTTTACTGCCGCCGCTGCTGTGGTTGCCGCCGCGCAGCCGTCCGGCGGTGCGACGCAGGATAGCGTGCAGCCTGCTCGCGACAGCCTGCAACTTTCTCGCGATAGCCTGCAACTTTCCCGCGATAGCTTGCAACTTTCCCGCGATAGCCTGCAATTTTCCCGAGATAGCCTGTCCGTTGCCGATACGTCCATCACCTTTCCCGTTGACACGTTGCTGTCACCCAAGAAGAAGGAGAGACGCCTTGAGCTGACAAAAATGACGGATGGCGAGGTGCAAATTGACACAACGCGCAGCTCGCGCATCCTGCGCTACGTCATAAACCACGCCACCAACGAGGCGCGGCGCATAGACCTCGACACCAGCCTGCTCTTCTACCGCACCGACTACCCGTTTTTTTACGACAACGTGGGCGCCATGTTTTTGGGGACGCTGGGCAGCCCTACCATGCCCTACAGCTACGCTAAGCGGGAGGGCAAGAGCGAGTTCCTGTTCATGCAGCCCTACGAGGCCTACTTCTTTATGCCCGACAACATTTCGTTTTACAACACCATTACGCCCTACACCCTGCTCTACTACGACTGGGGTGGCTCCAAATCGCAGATGGAAGACCAGCTGCGCGTAATGCACGCGCAGAGCATTACGCACAACCTGAACTTTGGCTTGGCGTACCACGGGCTGGGCACCAAAGGGATATATCCCCGCCAGCGCATCGACAACCGCTCGTTCAGCTTTAGCGCCTCGTACATGGGAAGCATCTACAAGGCAAACCTTGGCTACATTTTTAACGAGGTGGAGGCGCAGGAGAGCGGCGGCATTGCCGACGACCGGATGATTACCGATACGATAGTTGAGCCTCAGCAGCATCTGCCGCGCCTGCAAACGGGAAAAAACCACCTGCGCAACCACACGTTTTTTCTTACGCACTCCGTCGATATTCCCATGATATACATCGGCAACGATAGCGTGATAAACAACATCCTGATAGGGCGCATAGGGCACTCGCTCGAGTACTCCACCTTTAGCAAAATATACTCCGACAACAACGAAGTGTCCGACACCTCCGAAACGAAGTACTATGCCAACCGCTTTTTGGGCGACGTTACGCGCGATTCGCTGGGGATGCGCAGCTTTGAAAACCGCCTGTTTGCGCAATTTCGGCCGCTGCGCGCCTACATTTTTGAGTCCCTCTCGGCAGGTGTAGGCTACAAGAGCCTGCAAACGTTCATGTTCTACCCGTCAATGTACCTTACGGGAACATCCGGCGAGGACTTTAACACGCTTTACGCCTACGCCTCCATGTCGGCGTGGTACAAAAAATATTTCCGGTGGAACGCCTACGCGCAAACCAACCTTGCAGGCTACCAGCGCAACGCCTTTGAGCTCAAGGGCGATATGACGCTCTCCATTTACCCCATCACGGACGGTTTGCACCTCCGGCTGGGCGCGCTGCTGGCGGGGCGCGAGCAGGATGTGTTCATCAGCCGCTACTTCACCAACCACTACCGCTGGAGCAACAGCTTTGACCAAAACAACGAGCTGCGCGTAGAGGCCGCGCTGCGCATACCCTCCATTGGCTGCGAGGTGGGCGCGAGCCAGAGCATACAGAACAACTTTATATACTTCGACAACAACGCCCTCCCCGCCCAGTACGCCGACGCGCTGAGCATTTCCGCGCTTGCGCTAACCCAAAAGCTGGACTTTAAAGGCCTAAACGTTCAGCACCGGCTGCTGGTGCAGCTCTCCTCCAACGAGCAGGTCGTGTCCGTGCCGCTGTTTGCGGCAAGCGCAACCTACTACTACGAGCGCGATTTGGTAAAAAACGTGCTGCGCATGCAGCTGGGGGTAGACCTGCAGTACAGCACGCGCTTTAACGGCTACGGCTACAACCCCTCGGTGGGGATGTTCCACACCTCGCCCGTGCCGCTGGGCGGCTACCTGTGGGCGGACGCTTTTGTTGCCTTCCGGTGGAAGCAGGCCACGCCGTTCATCAAGTGGGAGCACGCCACGCAAGGTTTGCTGGAGGGAAATACGAGCTATTTCTCGGCGGTACACTACCCTCGCAACGCCCGCGTATTCAAGTTTGGGCTCTCATGGAAATTTTTGGACTAATGCTACAAATAGACGATAAAATCATCTCGACCGACCTGCTCACGAGCCACTTTTGCTGTGACCTGAGCGTGTGCGCCGGCGTATGCTGCGTGTACGGCGACAGCGGCGCTCCGCTGGAAAAGGCGGAGCAAAAAATACTGCAGCAGGAGCTGCCAAAATTCTACAACTACCTCACCCCCAAAGGTCGCAAGGCGATAGACCGCCAAGGCGTGGCGGTGCACGACGATGACGGCGAGCTCGTCACCCCGCTGGTAGCCGAGCGGGCGGAGTGCGCCTACGCCTACTTTTCCGAAGCGGGAGTATGCCTGTGCGCCATCGAAAAAGCTTTTCTTGAGCATAAAACAGCCTACCGCAAGCCCATTTCCTGCCACCTGTACCCCATTCGTGTCCGGCAGATAGGCGACAACCTTGCCCTCAACTACGACCACCAGAGGATATGCCAGCCCGCGTGCAGCAAGGGGCAGGAGGAGAGCATTCCGGTTTTTCGGTTTCTCAAAGAGCCCATTATTCGCAAGTTTGGCGAGGGTTTTTATGAGCAGCTGGAGGTCGCCTGCCAGCTGCTTTGATTATACTTTATTGATAAATGTTTTGTTAATACGCGAAAAACCCGCCATGTACGCGCTAACTCAACGTGGGCTCTGAATACATCACCTTGAGGAGTGCCGTTCGGGTTAAAAAATCAAAACAAAAAGACAATCAGTGGCTTTTATACCTAAATTTGTCCTCAAGAACAAAGATAAAAATTAGAGGGAGAGTAAATATGATGATGAATAAGAGGATTGGAATTTTTGTATTGGTTTTTGGTGTGAGTGTTGCTTCCGCTAAAGCTGCATATCGGGTAGAAGCAACCATTACGGGGGCGGAGAAAACGAAGGTTTATATGGCGCGCTACAGCGGCGCTAATCTTGTAAATGTTGACTCCTCCACTTTCAACGAAAAAGGCGCGGTGGTGTTTGCCGATAGCAAGGCAACGCTGTCCGGAGGGTTATACATGCTACGCTTCGCCATTGGCGAGGAGGGCGATGACAGGCAGCAGCAAATAGAGTTTCTCGTATCGGGCAAGCGCACGTTTAAGCTGAAAATTGCCGCCAATACGCTGAACATCGAAAAATCGTTGCAGTTCTCTTTGTCAGACGAAAACGAAGGTTTTAAAACATTTATTGACGGCCAGCGCCGCATGGGGCGAAAAATTCAGGAGCTGCAAGACCGCTACCAGAATTTTCAAAACGAGCAGGACTCCATTCGCTCCATTCAGGAGCAGTATATGGCGCTTATCAACGCCGAGCGAAAGAAGATGGAGGTCTTAGTGGCAAAGCACGAGGGCTCGCTCATGGCAACGCTGATAAGGTGCACGCAGGAGCCCGAAATGCCGGAAACGCCCATTCCGGAGGACGCTACAAACGCTGACTCCATTCGGCGGAGCCAATTTTTGGAGTTTGCCAAGGTGCACTTTTTTGACAACTTCAACCTTGCAGATGAGCGAATTGTAAACGCGCCAATGCTGGAAAACCGTATGATGATGTTTTTTCAGCAAATAATGCGCCACGAGCCCATTGAAGATATTAACGGCTGCATCAACCGCCTGCTCAGCAAGGCGGAGCAAAACAAAACGGTTTACCGGTTTGTGCTCACATGGCTTTACGACCGCTATACCGACTCGCCAATAGAGGGGCACAGCGAAATAGGCTTCTACCTGTGCAACATTCTGTCAGACTCCACCAAGGTGGACTGGCTGACGGACAAGGATAAAAAGACGCTGCGGCAAAATATCAAAAAATATACGCTCAACCCGATAGGCTCGGTCGCTACCGACCTTACGCTGCAAACAGCCGAGGGGGAGTTTCGGTCGCTGCTCGCCATAAAAGCGCACATCACCATTCTGTACTTTTTTAACCCGGGCTGCGGCAGCTGCCGGATGACTACGCCCGTGCTGCACAAGCTGTATAACGACTACAAAGACCAAGGGCTTGAAGTTTTTGCGGTGTATCCGGACAAGGACACCGCCGCGTGGAAAAAATACGTGGAGGAAAGCGGCTACACCGACTGGGTAAACGTGTGGGACGCTGAGGGTACGGCGGACATTTACGAAAAGTATAGCCTGCACGTAATCCCGCAAATTTATGTTTTGGACGAAGAAAAAAAGGTGCGCTACAAAGATGTTTACGTGGACGACTTGGACAATATCCTGTACGTTGCTTTTAAGCAAATATCGGGGACAACGCAAGACGAGCATGATGAGCATATTCACAATCATTAACAACAACTAATTTTAAACCCCAAAAAAACAAAGATGAAAAGATTTTCATTATCGGTAGCGCTGGTTATGGCGCTCACTTTTGGCAGCTTTGCGCAGCAAACCGCAGCATCGGGCGATACTGCTGCTCATGCCGAAGTTTACTTCGAAAAAACGGTGCACGACTTTGGCGTTATTGAGCACAAGGGAAATGGCGCCTACGAGTTTCAGTTCTCGAACACCGGAACGGCGCCGCTGCTGATTAGCAACGCCTCCTCAACGTGCGGGTGCACCGTGCCCAGCTACCCAAAGGCCCCCATTGCCCCGGGCGAAACAGGCGTAATAACGGTGCAGTACGACACCAACAGAACCGGCAAATTTGACAAGCCTATAACCGTAACTTCCAACGCAAAAGCCAGCCCGCGGGTGGTGCTTTACATCAAGGGCGAAGTGAAAGCTCCGGCTGCCGCAAAGTAGCCGCTTTTTGCTGCGTATGGATTTAATTTTTGCAACCAATAATCTTCACAAGCTGGAGGAAGTGAGCACAATGCTAACCAAAAGCATTGTGCTTTCTACTCCAAGCCAGTGGGGTATCATAGGCGATATTCCCGAAAACCAACCAACGCTTGAGGGCAACGCGCTGCAAAAGGCGCGCTACATTTACGACCGGCTGCACAAAAGCTGCTTTGCCGACGATACCGGTTTGGAGGTGGAGGCGCTCAACGGCGCGCCCGGCGTTCACTCGGCGAGGTATGCCGGAGAGGCAAAAGATATGCAGGCTAACATGGAAAAGCTGCTCCGCGACATGAAAAATGCCGACAACCGCAGCGCCCGATTTCGTACGGTTATTGCCCTTGTGCTGGATGGCAAAGAGTATTTGTTTGAGGGCGAGGTGAAAGGCGAAATTTTGCACAGCAAAGCGGGCTGTAAAGGTTTTGGCTACGACCCTCTCTTTCGTCCGTCGGGCTACGACGTTACCTTTGCCGAAATGGGCTTGGACGAAAAGAATAAAATTAGCCATCGGGGAAAAGCCATTCGGCAGCTGGTAAACTTTTTAAACCAATGCGCAGGCTGATTTTTTTGCTACTCGCCCCCTTGCTGGCAACGCCAACAAGCTTGCCGGCTACCGTAAAGGTTGGCGCGGAGCGCACGCAGGAGTACATTCCGCTCACGCAGAACAAAAGGGTTGGGCTGGTAGCCAACCACACCTCGCTGGTTAACGGGGTGCACCTGCTGGATACGCTACGCGCGCACGGCGTGAGCGTACTTCGCGCGTATGCGCCCGAGCACGGCTTTAGGGGAACAATGGAGGCCGGCGCAAATGTGGCCGGCTACGTGGACAAGAAAAGCGGCGTGGAGATAACCTCCATTTACGGAGCGTCCAAAAAGCCGTCGCGCGAGCAGCTGAGCGGCGTACAGCTCATGATTTTTGACCTGCAGGACGTTGGCGTGCGCTTCTACACCTACCTCTCAACGCTGCACTACGTAATGGAGTCGTGCGCCGAAAACGGCATCCCGCTTATCGTTCTGGACAGACCAAACCCCAACGGTCGCTATGTTGACGGCCCAATTCTGGAGCCAAAATACCGCTCATTTATAGGCATGCACCCCATCCCCATTGCGCACGGCATGACGCTGGGCGAGCTGGCGCTGATGATAAACGGCGAGGCGTGGCTAAAAAACGGGGTGCGGTGCGAGCTCACGGTGGTGACCTGTGAGAATTACAGCCGCGCAGAGGCGTACCAGCTGCCGGTGAAGCCATCGCCCAACCTGCCCAACATGCGCTCCATTTACCTCTACCCGTCGCTGTGCCTGTTTGAGGGAACGACCATGAGCATTGGGCGCGGCACCGATTTTCCGTTTCAGGTTTTGGGGCATCCCAGCTGGCGCGAAAAGCAATTCTCCTTTAAGCCCCGCAGCATAAACGGTGTGGCAAAAAATCCGCCTCACGAAAAGAAAACCTGCTACGGCGTTGACCTGCGGGAGGTGGCTATCGACACGCTGCTTAGCCAACGTGAGCTGAAGCTGGAGTACTTGATAGAGGCGTATCGCAGCATAGCCAAAAGGGGGAAGTTTTTCACCAGCTTTTTTTCGCTATTAGCCGGAAACAACCGGCTGCAAAAGCAGGTGGAGCAAGGGATGAGCGCAGCGCAAATCCGCGCGTCGTGGCAGCCAGACCTGAAAAAGTTTAGGCAGCAGCGAAAAAAATATTTGCTCTATGAGGATTTTTAGCGCTTGGCGACCAAATCCAGCAGGTATTTTCCGTACTCCGTTTTGTCCAGCTTTGCGCCAAGGGCGTTGAGCTGCTCGCTGCTTATCCAGCCGTTGCGCCACGCTATCTCCTCGATGCACGAAACGTAAAACCCCTGCCGCTTTTGTATGGTCGCCACAAAGTTGGACGCCTCCAAAAGGCTGTCACAGTTGCCGGTGTCGAGCCACGCAAAGCCTCTACCAAAAATTTCGACCTTCAGCGTCCCCTCTTGCAGGTAGGTTTTGTTGAGGTCGGTGATTTCGTACTCGCCGCGCGCCGAGGGTTGCAGGTTTTTTGCGCGCTCCACCACCGTGCTGTCGTAAAAATACAGCCCGGGCACGGCGTACTCCGACTTTGGCTGCTGGGGTTTTTCCTCCAGCGACAGCACCTTTCCGTCGGGCGCAAACTCCACCACGCCGTAGGCGCGCGGGTCTTTTACGGCGTAGCCGAAAACGCAGGCGCCCTTTTCGACGGCGGCGGCGCGGCTGAGCATCGCGCTAAAGCCCTGCCCGTAAAAAAGGTTATCCCCGAGCACAAGCGCAACCCTATCACTCCCCACAAACTCCGCCCCCAGCACAAACGCCTGCGCAAGCCCGTTGGGCTTTTCCTGCACCACGTAGTCGAACCGCATGCCCAGCTCCTCGCCGCTGCCAAGCAGCTCCCTGAACATAGGCAGGTCGCGGGGCGTAGAGATGATGAGCACCTCGCGGATGTTCGCCAGCATGAGCGACGAGAGCGGGTAGTAAACCATTGGCTTGTCGTACACCGGCATAATCTGCTTCGATATAGCCTTAGACAAGGGGTAAAGGCGCGTGGCGCTGCCTCCTGCAAGAATTATTCCTTTCATTTTTCGTACTATTTTTTGCAAAGCTACATGAAAAATGTGAATTTTCAAAGCGTACGCGCAAATGAAAAAATATTGAATGTGGATTTTTGGTAAAAAAATCACTCCGCTTGCTTACATCCAAGAAAAATGTTTTATCTTTGCACCCGTACACATAAAATTTTTTTGCCTATGGCACATACAGCGCGGTAATGCGCACTCAAGACATACTAAAAAGCATTTAGCTTTTCTGCTATTGTAAAATCTGGCGATTGAATAATAGTATCAAAGAAAAAGTCGAATGTTCACGTTATTATGCGTGAACTTGACTTGTTTTCTTTGATACAAAGGTTACGCCAGATACCAACAATAGCGGGAAACAGTTAAGTTTCACGCTCTTTTTATGCTCCATTCCTAATTGTGCAGAAAGGGCGGGCATGGATGGCACAATCAACAGCGTGAAACGATTAAGTTTCGCGCTTTTTTTATGTCCATTTCTACGTAAGACATACCAAAAGCATTAGCTTTTTTCTTTGCTATTGTAAAATCTGGCGATTGAATAATAGTATCCAAAGAGAAAGTTGAAAGTTCGCGCTATGCGTGGGCTTAACTTGACTTTTTGGGCGCTACGGTTACGCCAAATACCATTCAATAGCGGGAAGCAGCTGAGTTTCTCGCTTTTTTTATGTCCACTCCTCATATACCTCGCTTACAAACGCGAGCCACGGAGTCACAAACCGTTATTACTCCCCTTTCGGGAAAAAGCGTGAGGTGGAAGCCCAACCACCGGTACAAATGGGCAGAGGAGCAGAAACCTCTCAAAAAACGGGCGAACTACTTTCCCACGAAAAGCCTCAAGAGTAGAGGGAATATTTGTTTTAATTATTTAGCTATGAACCAAATTGACTTGAAGCAATCCGCCGATTGGGGCGGGAGCGCAATGGAGACCGGAAACCATTTCAAAAACGGGGCGATTCTGAAAAGCCAAACGAGTAGGGAGAATTTCAGCGCAAAAACGTTGCTTTGCATCCTTTTTGCTGCCCTAATCGCTGGCGGATTTGTACTATTCAGCGCATGCGGCGAGGACGAAAAAACCTCCCCACCAGTAAGCGTAACCGTTAGCGGCACAGTGTATGATGCTAATAACAATACCGTTAACGGTGCAGAGCTGTTGCTGGAGGGAAAAGAGACCTATGAGGCAACTACGCGAAGCAACGGAAAATTTCGCTTTTCGGGCGTAGCGCCGGGAGAGTATGAGCTGCAAGTGGAAGTAAGCGGGCGGAACTATCTAAGCGAGGAGGTTACCATACCGGCGAAAGAGGAGTACGAGCAGGACATAACACTCTCCAGCTACAACCCAAATGGGAACAACAACGGTAACAACGGAGGAAATGATGATAACGGAGGAAACAACAACGGAGGAAATGGTGATAACGGAGGAAATGATGATGGCGGAGGAAGCACCACAACTCCCTCTGCGCCCACGGGTGTAACAGCAACCGCTCAATCATCAAGCAGCATAAGCATTTCGTGGAGTGCCGTATCAGGAGCTACAAGTTATAAGGTGTACTATGCAACCAGCAGTTCCGGCACAAAAAGTCTGGTCTATACAGTCACTTCAACTTCCTACACTCACACAGGGTTGACAGCAAATACCACGTACTATTACTATGTAAAAGCTGTCAACAGTGCAGGAGAAAGCGGTTATTCGTCTTCTACTTCCGCAAAAACATCTTCTTCATCCTCAGGTGGCGACGGTGGCAGTACCACAGCGCCTTCTGCGCCCACGGGGGTAGCGGTGTCAAACGAGGGCACCCTCCTTATTCCAACCATTATCGTTAGATGGAATAGCGTTTCAGGCGCCACAAGTTACAAAGTTTACCGTAGCGCTACTGCTTCAGGTACATATTCTCAAGTTGGCAGCGCAACAACCTCCACGTCACTTATTGATAATAGCCCGCGCACAGGAACCACCTACTACAAAGTGAAAGCCGTCAATAGCGCTGGGGAAAGCGATTTTAGTGCATCTGCTTCCGTAACGTACGATCCGACGGCTGTAGTTCCCTGCGCTGTCGGCAGCCTTTCCACATCGGGCAATGCCACCCGCATAACTGTTACATGGTCGGCGCCATCGACTTCAGCCGGCTGTGGAGCGCCAACAGGTTATAAGGTGTATAAGACAAACCCGAATACAGGAACGGCTGAGTTGAAGCAAACAATAACAACAGCAAGCACTCGAACCTACCAAGACGATGCTGCCCATCCGGGCGTCAACCGATATGGAGTGGTACCCTACAACAGCTACGGCGACGGAACGGCGAGGTATGCGTTCTCTTCGGAAATGCCTTTGAGCACACCTACCAATTTTACAGCAACTAAATCTGGAAACAGCGTAGTGTTTTCATGGACCGTAGTCGCGGGAGCAACCGAATATCAGATCTTTTTCAACACAACTTCAAGTGGAGGATATATATTGTTTACGTCGGTTAACGGGGGTAATGTAACAACCAAAACCGAACCTACATCTATCCTTTCTGGTACTACTATTTATTTTAAAATTAAAGCAAGATGGATGACGAACTATGGAAGTCCGACCTATGTAGATAGTGAACTCAGTAGTTACAAAAGTGTAACTTTTTAATCCTGATAGACAACCCTATTGGAATTTCGTTGACTTCCCCCTTGAGATAACCTTTCTCAAGGGGGATTTTTTCTAAAACGACAACTAAAAACACTATCTTTGCTGCTTCAAATGAAAAACAATGAAAAACGTGGAAGAAGCACTGAAAGGGTTGAAAATATTGCAGGCATTTTTCGATGGCAAGACAGGATTGTTAGGCAATTTAAACAACCCACAAATAGGTAGCATAAACATCTACAGCGGACAGGCTGGCAGTGAAGCAAAACAATATAAGGATGGCTATGGATTAGAACATATTGTTGCACGGCGATGGCAGGAGGGAAATAATGTTATCGAAACATTGTTTGGCATTAACGAGACCTTAACGAAAGGGCATGTTGTAAAAGAGTATGGCGGAGATATAGGGCGTATTGAGCTGCAACACGGGAGCTACATAGCTATTGTTGCAAAACAGAGGTTTGGAGAAAAAGAGCAATGGCATTTGACAGGTTTTAAGGTAAAATCGGTTGCTGAAAGGGAGTCTTACAACCCTAAAAGCTACGCACTCTACTCCTCCGGTAGCCGTAGTAAGGTGGTTGCCGATTTCAGGGCAAAGATAATATTTCCGTTTGGAAGTC
>JAITQP010000169.1 GCA_031288885.1 Prevotellaceae bacterium
CGAGCTGCATACTCCCACTCTGCCTCCGTCGGCAACCGGTAGTTTTTCCCCGTAAGCGCATTTAGCCGCGGAAGAAAAACCGTATCAACATCAAGCCAGCTCATTTGCTCAATCGGCAGCTGGTCGTCGTCCTTCCAGTAGTTTGGGTCTGCAAGGGCTGCAATGGGATGATTTTTCATAACGGCTAACCACTGCGCACGTGTTATCAGGTACTTCCCCATGCTAAAGCTGCGCACCGTTACGCTGTGGGGATACTCTTTATTGGCAGTTGCGCTGCAAGCGCTGCCCTGCTCAGGGGTACACCCCATTGTGAACGTTCCCCCCAGCACGCGTACCATCTCAATATCCAGCTCCGCAGGATAGCTGTGCGCAGGGGCGGGAGTTCTATGCTTGCGTTCCGTTCCATCCAGCTGCTGCGCCAGCGCCGAGGACACTCGCGGCAGGTCGCCCGTGGCTACGCCGGTGCGAATGTAGCTGCCTTTGCCGGATAGCTTGCTGTCTTTTGCATCAATGAGCTGCGCGTAAAACATGTTATCGCTGCCTTTGATGTCATCGGTTACTAAGCAAATCGTAGATACGCCGTTGGCGCGTCCCCACTCGGCAAGCGCGTTTCTGTTTATGCTCCTCGCGCCTTGCGTGCGCAGCTCAGCAAGTTTTGTCTTTACGGGGTCGGTAGCGCTGGAGAGCACGTTGTAGCGGCTGTTGCGGTTTAGCTCGGCGCCTATTTGGGTGGCAAGGTTGTCGCCGTTCGTGTTGTCACCGCCCACCACAAACACGGCCAACGTGGGCGTGTTGCCGGAGCCTTGCGCTCCGGCGGTCATTATGCCTGCTGCCCCAACGAGCAGCAAAGCACTCAAATAAATTTTGTAATTCTGCTTCATATTTTTTTTTGTTCTTTTTGAATTGCGCTTACTCTTTTGCAGGATTTTCAGCATTACCTCCTTTGGGTTTAGGCAAATAAAAAAGCGGACTTACCTATCCGCTTCTGAGGTTGTGAAAGCTACCCGTAAATGCAAAATAAGTAAGCCCGCATTACTCTGCGAGTGTTTACTACTTATTTCCGGTAGGGACTTTGAAATTTCTCACGTTTCAGAAGCCGGAATAACGTTAAACGTTTTTTACTATGTTATATAATGTGCTGTCGATACGCTTGCCTTTAGGCAAGTAAAAAAGGCGGATTTACCATTTGACACCTGAGGTCGTGAGAAACCGTCCCTACCAAATAAGTAAACCCGCATTATTACGAGCTTAACTTTATTCATTATAGAGGCTTTGAAATTTCTCACGTTTCAGGTGTCCGAATAACGTTAATCGCTTTTTTACTATGTTATATTATACTGTGCGTATCGGCACGCTCTTTGTCTTTATTCTACATAAACTTTTCGTTTTAAATTAACGCTACAAATATACAAATAATTATCTCAATTATCCAAATTAGGGTAAAAAAGTTACCTACAGAGCTGCTGGGAATCGACTGGGTTGGCGTATATTCCCAGAAAAATATCGCCAAACATTTTTTTGTCCTCCACGCCGGAGGCGAGCGCATGGCTGTAGCGGCGGATAAACGCCTCCTTCTCCTCCTGCGTGTAGCGGGCTGCATGCAGGCTGCTCTGCGCGCGGAGGTCGTGGGCAATGTAGCTGTTGCAGGTTAGCCTGTAGCTGCTGCGTATTTGGGCGTCGATGAGCGCGGCGGCTTGCCTGTTGAGCTTGCTGTGGGGTAAGCCGGCCAAGGGCGCTAAGTCGGCCTTGGAGAGCGGGCTGCCAACGGCAATGTGCACCTCGCCTTTGGGCTGGCTTATGCCGGTGAGGATGCTGCTCAGGTCTTCGCCGGGCTTCTTGGCGTACGCCCCCGTGCGGCGCAGCCGGTACAGCTCCAGCGCCTTCAGCGTGTCGCACGGCTCCCACTGGTAGGAGATGGACACGGGAACAATGTTCAGCGCGGCCAGCGCCTCAACGGGGTTGCCGGGGCAGCTCATGTAGAACATTTTGACGAGCGCCTGATCGGTAGCATCTACGCCGTCTTTGGTGCGCCCGTTGCGCTGCGCAATCCACACGGATTCGCGCTTTTCGGTTAGCGCGTAGCGGATGTACTCGGAGAGGTGCAGCGAGTTGGCGTAAAAATCCTTAATGCCGCCGCCGCGAATTACCTTAAACATTTTGTTGGACTTGCCAATGTCGATAATCAGCGGCGTGCTCATCAGGTTGTCCCCAAAGGTTATTTCGGTGGTGCGGTAGCCGGAGTAGTGGAGGGCTTGCTGCAGGAGCGCGGAGTCCAGCATAATATCGCGGTGGTTGGAGACAAAAAGGTAGCAGGCGTTCCTGTCCAGCTTGTCGATGCCCTCGTACGAAAACCGGCTAATGCTGCGGGCAATGACCTCCTCGTTTGTCGTTTTCATCACCTGATGCTGAAACTCGTCGATGGTGGTGTAGCTCGTAATCATCCGCTTTACGTCCTCCACCGGCTTGCTGGGGTAAACGTAGGCGGAGAGCAGCGGAAAGTATTCGCTCTCTGCAATGCGGCGCATCGCCGGCGCTATTTCCTCGTCGAGGTAGGGGCGTAAGTCGTCAAATTTTTGGTTAACCATTCGGTGTTTTTTATGTATAGTAAGGTTATCAGCTATCTTTTTCGCCTGTCCACCAGCTTCACCGGCTTGCGGCTCATGTCCGGGAAGTTGATTTTTCGGATTTCCTCCGGCAAACAAATTTCCACCTCCGGCGCCACGCGTACTTTTGCGCGGAAGCGGTCTTCCAAATCCTTCACCACGTTGTCCGCCGCGTGCGGGCGCAGCCCAACGCGCACCAGCACGCTGTCGTTGCCGCTGTCGTTGCTGCCCACCTCCACCACGTAGCACTCCACGTAGGGGGTGTTGTCGAGCACGTCGAACAGGGCAGGCGGGTAGAGCGTAGTGCCCTTTAGCTTGATGAGGTGGTTGGCGCGCCCCAGCACGGGGCTAAGCCTCATGGACGTCCGTCCGCAGCGGCAGGGGGCGGTGTGTATGCTCACCATGTCGCCCGTTTTGAAGCGCAGCAGGGGCATGCCCTCTACCCCCAGCGTGGTGACGACCAGCTCGCCCACCGCACCCTCCTCCACCGGCTCCCCGCGCTCGTTGACCAGCTCGCAGATAATGAGGTCGGGGTGGTGGTGACCGCCGCAGCCGTGCTCGCACTCGGCAAAGGTGGTGGCCATTTCGGTAGAGGCGTAGGTGGAGAACAGCGCCACGTCCCACTTTTCCCTGATGCGCCGCCCAAGGAGGTTGAGCGAAAAATCCTGCTCCCGAAGATTTTCGCCGATGCAAACCACCTTTTTTACGCTCGAATTTCGGTAGTCTATTCCGTTATCCTCGGCATACTTGATAATGTGCAGGATAAACGAGGGCACGCAAACGATGGTGTTTGGCCTGATGCGGCGGATGGTGTCCCACTGGAGCTCCGGGATACCGTTTCCCACGCGGATAACGCCGGCGCCCAGCGCGCGCAGCCCCAGAAAGTACGCCAAGCCGGCCATAAACCGCTTGTCGAGCGTGGTCATGAGCTGCACCACGTCGCCGGGCTGCGTGCCGATGCACCGGAAAGATATTTTTTCGTTGTACGCCAGCCGGTCGAGGTCTTTGTCGGTCAGGGCAAACGTTACGGGGTCGCCCAGCGTGCCCGAGGTGGTGATGTAGTCCACCACCCTGTCGGGGGGAACGCAGAGGAAGTCGCTGTTGTGGAGCTGTAGGTCTCTTTTGTCGGTGAACGGGATTTGCCGCAAATCCTCCACGCGCCTGATGCGGTCAACGCTTACGGCGTGCTGCCGGAGCATGCGCCGGTAAAACGGCGAGCGGAGGTTCAGGTACTGCAGCGCTGCCTGCATTTTCGCCTCCTGAAAGCGAGCTATTTCCTCCTGTGGACTGTACTCAAGCATGGCAACTCGGCTAAAGGGTGTATAACGTATTATTTTTTTGCGGTTAGCGCTTTTACCCACTGCACAAATTCGTGATGCCAGCCCGCCGCCTTGCCCTTTGGGGCGACGCCAAAGCCGTGCCCGGGCTGGTCGTACAGCAGCAGCTTGCAGGGGACGTTTTTTTCCTGCAGCGCCTCGTAGTAGCGCAGGCTGTTGCGGTAGTCAACGGTTTTGTCGTGCTTGCAGTGGAGCAGGAACACGGGGGGCATATCGGGGCGCACCTGCAGCTCCAGCGACAGGTAGCGCTCCATTTCGCTCGTCCGCTGGCTCCCCAGCAGGTTGCGCCGCGAGCGCCGGTGGACGATTTCCTCCTCCTGCATGGTGACCACGGGGTATATCATGGCCACAAAGGCCGGCTTGAGCAGCGCCTGCGGTGCGGCGTCCGGCGGCGACACAAAGCAGGTGTCGAAGTGAGCGCCCGCCACGCCCGCCAAGTGCCCGCCCGCCGAAAAGCCCATTACGCCCACCTTGCCGGGGTCGAGGCGGTGCGCGGCGCACATTTCCCTCACCAGCGCCATGGCGCGCTGCAAATCCTGTATCATGGCCGGGTGGCTGTTGCCAAACATCCCCACGCGGTAGCGCAGCACAAAGGCGGCAATGCCCTCGCGCTGCAAAAACTTGGCCACCCTGTGCCCCTCGCCCCGCAGGCCTAAGTGGTGGTAGCTGCCGCCCGGGCATACTATCACCGAGACGCCCGTATTTTTTTCCGCGTCGGGGAAGTAGGCGGTTATTTCGCCGAGCTTTTGCCTGCAAGTTGCCGAGGGAATACCTTTCCACAGCTTGATGGTTTGCCCCGAAAGGGGGTGACCGCAAAACGGTAAAATCAACGCAAGCGTTATGCGGTACGTGAACAGGGATTTAGGGGTAGCGAGTTGAAACAAGCTCATAATTTACGTTGCAAATAGTTAGTATTGGGATGCAAAATTACGTGATTTTCCACAGAAAGGCAAATGTAGAGGACTTTTTTTAGTGATTAACGGTTAGTGGTTAACGGTTAATGATTAATGATTAATGATTAATGATTAATGGCGCGAGGCGTGCGCACCGTAGGGGCGGGGTTTCAAACCCGCCCTTTGTGCATACCACCCATGCCCGCCCCCTGCCGTCATTCCGACCGGAGCGCGCGAGGAACGAGCGCGCGGAGCGGAGGAATCTCCTCGCAAACCGCTGTCCCCGCACGCGTCGCGCCATTGCACGCTTGCCGTCATTGCGAGCGAAGCGAAGCAACCGGAGCGCAGCGGAGTTCGGCGTAGCCAATCCAGCGTAGCACGCCTCGCGCCATTGCATGCCTTGCGCCGTCCCGTAGGGTAGGGTGTGCAAACGCAACGAAATTTTTCTTACAAAAATAGCCTCATTTTTATTGTCTAACATTCTATAAATGAACTTATTATAAACAAAACATGGGAAGAATTTTATTCGCAATAAAAATGCCTCTATAATTCACTCTATTTATATTATGTTTATTTTGTGTATCATCATGTTAACTGTAGTTTTTCAGAAAAAAACCAGCAGAAAAATTTTGCCATGTTTGCACACCCTACCC
>JAITQP010000132.1 GCA_031288885.1 Prevotellaceae bacterium
AAGTTTTGCATCTCTAAAATTATTGTGCTACCTTTGCCCCGCAACAATAATACCTCACATAGATGAAATCGCTAATCGCTACAGAGTTTTACTTTCCGAAGCAAACCGCTTTTTACAAGGGCAAAGTCCGCGATGTATATACCATCGACGGCAAGTATCTGGTCATGGTTGCCACCGACCGCATCTCGGCGTTCGACGTGGTGCTGCCCAAGGGTATTCCCTACAAGGGGCAAATGCTCAACCAAATTGCATCAAAGTTTCTGGACGCTACGGGCGACATTTGCCCCAGCTGGAAAATCGCCTCGCCCGACCCGATGGTCACCGTTGGCTACCGCTGCGACCCGTTTGCGGTGGAGATGATTGTGCGCGGCTACCTCTGCGGCAGCGCGTGGCGCGCCTACAAGAGCGGCGCGCGCGAGCTGTGCGGCGTGCAGCTGCCGGAGGGGATGCGCGAAAACCAGCAATTCCCAACGCCCATCATCACCCCCACCACCAAGGCCGAGCAGGGGCTGCACGATGAGGACATCTCAAAGGAGGAAATCCTGAAGCGAAATATCGTCAGCGCCGCCGACTACGCGCTGCTCGAGCAGTACGCGCTGGCGCTGTTCCGGCGCGGCTCGGAGGTTGCCGCGCAGCGCGGCCTCATACTGGTGGACACCAAGTACGAGTTTGGCAAGCGCGACGGCGAAATCTTCCTAATTGACGAAATCCACACGCCCGACTCCTCGCGCTACTTCTACGCCGACGGCTACCTTGAGCGCTTTGAAAAGGGCGAGCCGCAGCGGCAGCTCTCCAAAGAGTTTGTGCGCGAGTGGCTCATGGAAAACGGCTTTCAGGGCAAGGCGGGGCAGCGCGTCCCCGAAATGACGGACGAAATTGTGGACAGCATCAGCCGGCGGTACGTGGAGCTGTTTGAGCGCATCACCGGCGACAAGTTCTGCGGCGCGCCTTACTCCGACAACATCTACGAGTGTATTGAAGCAAACGTTCGGAACTTGCTAAGCAGAATAGTAGAGAATTAGGAATTCCCATCAATATGTATACAGATTTTTTGGTAATAGGCTCGGGTGCGGCGGGGCTTAGCTACGCGCTCAAGGTGGCAGACTTTGGCAGGGTGACGCTCATTACAAAGAGCACGCTGGAGGAGAGCAACACCAACTTTGCGCAGGGCGGCATCTCGGCGGTAACGTACGACCCCGATTCGTTTGAAAAGCACGTGCAGGACACGCTGGTGTGCGGCGCGGGCATGTGCAACGAGGAGGTGGTGCGCATGATTGTGCGCGAAGCGCCCAAGCAGATAGAGCAGCTGGTGAGCTGGGGAACGGAGTTTGACCGCAACAACAAGGGTCGCTACGACCTTGCCCGCGAGGGCGGGCACAGCGAGCACCGCATCCTGCACCATAAGGACGCCACCGGCGCGGAAATTCAGCGCTCGCTTACCCGTCAGGTCAGGGCGCACAAAAATATTGAGCTGCTGGAGCACCACTTTGCCGTTGACCTCATCACGCAGCACCACTTGGGGAAGATGGTGCGCCGCTACAACACCGATACCGAGTGCTACGGCGCATACGTGCTCAACCTCCGCACGCGGCAGGTGGGCACCTTTCTGGCAAAGGTAACGGTGCTTGCCACCGGCGGCACGGGCAACGTTTACCACACCACCACCAACCCCGCTGTGGCCACCGGCGACGGCGTGGCGATGGTCTATCGCGCCAAGGGCGTGGTGGAGAACATGGCCTACGTGCAGTTTCACCCCACCGCGCTCTACACGACGGGCGAGCGCCCCTCGTTTCTCATAACGGAGGCCATGCGCGGGTTTGGCGCGATGCTGCGCACGCAGGACGGCAGGGAGTTTATGCAAAAGTACGATGCGCGAGGGCCTCTTGCGCCGCGCGACATCGTGGCGCGCGCCATCGACAACGAAATGAAAACGCGGGGCGACGACTTTGTTTACCTCGACGTGACGCACAAGCCCGCCGACGAGCTCATCCGGCACTTCCCCAACATCCACAAAAAATGCCTCTCCATCGGGATTGATATCACCAAAGATTATATTCCGGTAGCGCCGGCGGCGCACTACATGTGCGGCGGCGTGCGCGTGAATATGTCCGGACTTTCGTCGATACGCAACCTGTACGCCATTGGCGAAACGTCGTGCACGGGGCTGCACGGCGCCAACCGGCTTGCCTCCAACTCGCTCATAGAGGCGGTGGTGTACGCCGAAAAGGCGGCGCAGCATTCGCTGCAATGCGTCAATAGCATTGCGCTTCAGGAGGGAATACCCGATTGGGACTACGAGGGCACGTCGCATCCGGAGGAGATGGTGCTCATTACGCAAAGCTACAAGGAGGTGCAGCAAATCATGAGCTACTACGTGGGGATTGTGCGCTCCAACATCCGCCTTGAGCGCGCTTTTGCAAGGCTGGGCATCATTCATCGGGAAACCGAGCAGCTCTACCGCACCTCAACGCTGACCCAAAACCTGTGCGAGCTGCGCAACCTCATCCAAATAGGGTACCTCATCATTAAGGAGGCAAACGCCATGCGCGAAAGCCGCGGGCTGCACTACTCCATAGACTATCCTCCTAAAAAAAATCAGGCGTAAGCGCCCACGGCCATGCCCAAAGCATCGTTTACATACACGCTTGCAGAGCTGCGCAGCGCCGCGGCGTGGCTGCTGTCGCAGGTTGGCGAGCGCAGGGTGCTGGCGTTTTACGGCGCCATGGGGGCGGGAAAAACCACCCTCATTCGGGAGCTGTGCCGCGCGCTGCGCGTGACGGACAACGTTACCAGCCCTACCTTTGCGCTCATCAACGAGTACCGCACCGCCGACAGCGAAAAGGTGCTTCACTTCGATTTTTACCGCATCAAAAAGCTGGAGGAGGCCTACGACTTGGGCTGCGACGAGTACTTTGACAGCGGTTGCTTTTGCCTTGTGGAGTGGGCGGAGCTGGTGGAGGAGCTGCTCCCCCCCGACGCGCTGCGCATACGCATTGAAACGATAAACGCCAACGCGCGCACGCTATCCTTAGGGTAGCGGCTCGTTGGCGTAGGGGGCAAAGGGAGCTGCGCGATGCTGCGCGGCTACGCTTTCTTTTCCAAGAAAAATGAGCGCTGAAAAATCAGCAGGTAGAAGACGCTGCACGTGATGGCGGCGTCGGCAAGGTTGAAGATGGGGCGAAAGAAAACGAAGCGCTCGCCGGCGTTGAACGGAAACCACAGTGGGTAGGTGGTTTGAATAACGGGGAAGTAAAACATGTCCACCACCTTTCCAAACCCGACCGCCCCGTAACCGCCGTTCTCCGGAAAGAGCGCCGCCACCTGCGTGTAGGTTGAGGCGTCAAAAATCACGCCGTAAACAAGGCAGTCGATAAGGTTGCCAAGCGCCCCCGCGGCCAGCATCGTCAGCCCTATCACCAGTCCGGTATTCGCCTTGCGGCAGATTTGCTTCCACGTAAACCATCCAAGAATGCCGATAAATGCCACCCGAAACAGCGTGAGCAGCAGCTTTCCGGTGTTGCCGAAGAGCTCAATACCAAATGCCATCCCGGGGTTTTCGGTGAAGCGGATGAATACTCTGTTGCCAATGATGCTGATTGCTTCGTCCAGCGTTAGGTGTGTTTTTATCCAAATCTTGAGCGCTTGGTCGGCAATTAGGATAAGCAGCGCGACCAGCACGGATTTTTTGAGAAGGCTCATTCTTAGTTCGTAACTTTTATTTTTAGCTTTTTCTGACTTTAGCCTCCATGCTGAGCGTTGCGTGCGGCACAGCGCGCAGCCTGTCGGCAGGGATAAGCTTGCCGGTTTCGCGGCAAATTCCGTAGGTTTTGTTTTCGATACGCACCAGCGCGGCCTCGAGGTGGTGTATGAACTTTTGCTGCCGCTCGGCCAGCTTGCTCGACTCCTCTTTTGAGAGCGTTGATGCGCCCTCCTCCAGCACCTTAAACGTGGGCGAGGTGTCGGTGGTGTCGTTGCTGTTGCTCTGCATAATGCTTTCGCGGAGCGTTTCGTAGTCCTTGCGGGCCTTGTCCAGCTTTTCTAAGATAAGCTCCTTAAATTCGGCGAGCTCCTTATCCGAATAGCGCGTTTTTTCTTTAGTTTCTTTTAGTTCCTTTGTCTTCATATTTGGTCTCTCCTTTTTTTAAAAGTCCGCTAAGGTAATAAATATTTACACAAGTGCAAAAACATCTCTGCACATATTTTACTTTGAGTTGACGTAAATCTTTTGAATTTGAACTTGTAACAAAGGAAGTTCATTTAAGATGGTTGTCCAAATTCTTTCATTTTTTATTTGATAATACCCATGTACCAGCACGTGCCTCATGGCAATAATATCGCTCCATTCTATTTCGGCATGTTGATTTTTGAAATCCTTGGACAATAAATAAGCTGCCTCGCCCACTATTTCCAAGTTTTTAACAACAGCAAAACGTAATATTTTGTTGCTACAAAAATCGTCAAAAGATAAGCCTTGAGTAAATTCAAAGACATTACTAATCGCTTCAAGCATGTGCAGCAGGCGCTCACTGTCTCTTGGACGTTCTCTCATAAATCAAAATTTTGTCGCGCTGCGCGCTGCTTGCCGCAAAGTCGCACAACGTGCCGTCTTCAACTAAATCTACTTTTTTTCCCAGCAGCTGTTGCAAATCGTTCACCATGTGGGCATACTTGAGGAGCGTAACATGGTTGTCCGGAGTGAACGAAACAAGTATGTCAACGTCGCTGCGCCGTGTTGCCTCGCCGCGGGAGTACGACCCGAAAAGCCACGCCTTTTCAACGGGTTGGCTCATGAAGTAGTCCACCAAGACTTGTTGAATATTATGTTTCATTACGCAATCTCTTTATTTTTGCAAAGGTATGAAAATAGCCCTAATAAAAAAACTGCTACTTCTCCACTTTCAGCTGAATATTAACGGTGTAATCGTCAATCTCTACGGCGGTTGCGTTGCTTAGGTTTTCGCTTTCGACCAGCGTGAGCGACGTGGCGAGCACCTGCCCCTTGATGTAGTCGGCAAAGGCGGCTACGGCGGTTTCTACTTCGCTGCGCTTTTCGAGCTGCACGGCGATACGGTCGGTCACCTCAAAGCCGCTGTCCTTGCGCAGGTTTTGGATGCGGTTGACCAGCTCGCGCGCAACGCCCTCCTGCCGTAGCGCGTCGGTCACGGTGACGTCGAGCGCAAGCGTCAGCGCGCCCTCCGTGAGGCATTCGTAGCCGGTTATGCTTTCGGTGATAATCTCCACGTCCTGCGGCGCGAGCTCTACTGTTTCGCCGGAGGCCAGCGCTACGGCTGCCTTTCCGCTGCTCTCCAGCGCGGCAACATCGTCGTTTTTCCACGCCTGTATTAGCGCGGCGACTTCTTTCATGTTTTTGCCGCACTTTGCGCCAAGGGTTTTAAAGTTGGCTTTGGCGCGCTTGGTCACCACCTCCATCTCTACCTGCAAGTCTTTTACGTTGGTTTCGGCGCGCACAATATCCTTTATCTGCGGGGTGAGGAGCTTCTCCACCTCGGGGTTGGCGATGGCCAGCACCGCCCGCTGCAGCGGCTGCCGCACGCGGAGGTTCACCTTTCGGCGTAGCGCAAGGATCATGGAGGTTGCCTGCTGCGCCAGCTGCATTTTTTTCTCCAGCGCACCGTCAATCAGCGCGGCGCTCCACGCGGGGAAGTCCGACAGGTGTACCGACGTGCAGGCGTTTGGCTGCGCGCCTGCGCTGCGCAGGTCGCAGAAAATCCGGTCGGTGATGAAGGGCGCAATGGGCGAGGCGAGGACGACCGCCGTGTTGAGGCACTCCAGCAGCGTTTGGTAGGCTGCCAGCTTATCCTGCGTCATGCTGCCGCCCCAAAAGCGCTTGCGGTTGAGGCGCACGTACCAGTTGCTGAGGTTGTCGCAGACAAACGTTTGGATGAGGCGCCCCGCTTGGGTTGGCTCGTAGGCTTCGTAGGCGCTTTCGACCTCCTTTACCAGCGTGTTGAGCAGCGAAATAATCCACCGGTCAACTTCGGGGCGTTGGCTCACGGCGACGGGCTTTTCCTCGCCCGTAAAGCCGTCAACGTTGGCGTAGAGCGCAAAGAATGAGTAGGTGTTGTAGAGCGTCCCAAAGAACTTGCGGCGCACCTCGTCTACCCCGTCGAGGTCAAACTTGAGGTTGTCCCACGGCTGCGAGTTGGTCATCATGTACCAGCGCAGGGCGTCTGCGCCAAAGTCGTCCATCACCTTAAAGGGCTCTACGGCGTTGCCCAGCCGCTTGCTCATCTTGTTGCCGTTTTTGTCGAGCACCAAGCCGTTGGACACCACATTTTTGAACGCCACGCTGTCGGCCACCATTGCGGCAATGGCGTGGAGCGTGAAGAACCAGCCGCGCGTCTGGTCAACGCCCTCGGCAATGAAGTCGGCGACTTTCTGCCCATTTCCGCCCTCAAACGGGTAGTGGTCTTGCGCAAACGGCATTGCGCCGGAGTCAAACCACACGTCTATCAAGTCCAGCTCGCGCTTCATGGGCTTTCCGCTGTCGGACACGAGCACAATTTCGTCCACGTACGGGCGGTGCAGGTCTACCTTTTCGTAGTTCGATTTTTCGTAGAGCGACGGCACAAAGCCCTTTTCCCGATAGGGATTTTTGCTCATCACGCCGGCGGCAACGGCTTTGTCCATTTCGCTGAACAGCTCGGCCACCGAGCCGATGCACTTCTCCTCGCTCCCGTCCTCGCTGCGCCATATCGGGAGGGGAGTTCCCCAGTAGCGGCTGCGCGAAAGGTTCCAATCCTTCAGCTCCTCGAGCCACCTGCCAAACCGCCCCGTGCCGGTGCTTTCGGGCTTCCAGCCAATGCTCCTGTTGAGCTCCACCATGCGCTCCTTGCAGGCGGTTGTTTTGATAAACCAGCTGTCGAGCGGGTAGTAGAGGACGGGCTTGTCGGTGCGCCAGCAGTGCGGGTAGCTGTGCACGTGCTTCTCTATCTTGAACGCCAGCCCCTGCTGCTTCAGCATTACGCAGAGGTCAACGTCCAGCGTAGCGTCGCCGTCGGAGAGGGTAGGGTCGTAGTCGTTCTTCACGAAGCGTCCGGCGTACTCCCCGTACAGCTCCGCGTTGACGCAGCCCTTTACAAACGCCTCGTCGAGCGCCTCCAGCTTGAAAAATTTTCCGGTTTTGTCCACCATTGGCTGCCGCGCGCCGCTCCTGTCCGTCAGCATGAGCGGCGGCACGCCGTGCTGGCGCGCCACGCGGTCGTCGTCGGCGCCAAAGGTGGGCGCCATGTGGACGATGCCCGTGCCGTCTTCGGTGGTGACAAAGTCGCCCGTGATAACGCGAAACGCGCCGCTGCCCGGGTTTACCCACGGGATGAGCTGGCGGTACGCCGTTCCCTCCAAATCGGCTCCCCTGCACGTGCCGAGCAGCCTGTAGGGCGTCAGCTTGTCGCCGGCCTTGTAGCCCTCAAAGGGCAGCTCCGCTGCCTTGGGGTTAAAATGCTTTGCCACCAAATCTTTTGCAAGGATAGCGATGATTTGCTCGCCGCTGTAGGGGTTGCAGGTTTTCACCGCCGCGTACTCAATGTCCGCGCCCACGCAGAGGGCGGTGTTGCTGGGCAGCGTCCACGGCGTGGTAGTCCACGCCAGAAAGTAGCAGGTCTCCGTTCCCTCCGGCAGGGCGAGCGGGAGGTCGCTGCGGCGCGCCTCTACCCGAAACATGGCAACGCACGTGGTGTCCTTTACATCGCGGTAGCACCCGGGCTGGTTGAGCTCGTGGGTGCTCAGCCCTGTGCCGGCGGCGGGAGAGTAGGGTTGGATGGTGTAGCCCTTGTAGAGCAACTTTTTTTCGTACAGCTGCCGTAGCAGGTACCACAGCGTTTCGATGTAGCGGTTGTCGTAGGTGACGTAGGGATTTTTCATGTCCACCCAGTAGCCCATTTGCTCGGTGAGGTTTTCCCACTCGCGGGTGTACTTCATCACCTCGCGGCGGCAGGCGGCGTTGTATTCGTCCACGGTCACCTTTTTGCCGATGTCCTCCTTAGTAATTTCCAGCATTTTCTCCACGCCCAGCTCCACCGGCAGCCCGTGGGTGTCCCATCCGGCTTTGCGGTTGACCAAAAATCCCTTGAGCGTTTTGTACCGGCAAAAAATATCCTTAATGGCGCGCGCCATCACGTGGTGAATACCCGGCATCCCGTTTGCCGAGGGGGGACCTTCGTAGAACACAAAGGGCGCGCGCTCCCTGCGCAGCTCCAGCGACTGCGCAAACGTACCCTCCGCCTTCCACTTAGCCAGCACGTCTCTGTTGACTTGAGGTAAATCTAAACCTTTGTACTCAGGAAATTTTTTGCTCATAAGGCTACTATGGTTTTAAAATTTTCCCGCAAAGGTACAAAAAATAGTGGATAGTGAGTAACGACACCGTTGCAGCCGCAAATTCACGTAGCCAAGCGAATGGAAGTTATTATCGCCTAAAACTTCAATTCGCTGCGGTTTTTCAGGTCTGCAGTAGAAACGGTGAGTGGGGAATACCCTTCAATGCTGAAAACGTATTGCTCATAGTCCGTTTGTGCCCTCAAGCCTTTAACGCCGCCGTCATCCTGACTGTTGCCCCATTTGTGATGCCGCACGGTCAGCAGGTCGAAGGTAACGTTGCCGCTTCCGTCGGTTATGAGAGTTTGCGTATAGCTATCGTCGGGAACAGTTGTCAGCGTGAAGCTTTTATTGGCAATCGGCGCTCCGTTTGTATTTTTTATTGTTAGCGTTTTCGATTTGCCGTAGCGTATTTCCGTTTTGCCTGCTCCGCCGAAGAGGAAAGGCTTCATCACTTCTTCGCTGAGATCGGTTTCGGTATCGACCAACCGGTTGCCCTTTGTGTCCCAGTACCAGAAACCGACGCGTACGGGGCGGAAAAATTCGCTGTCGTGTTCGATTTTCTCCAATTTTGTTCTGTACATCCACACGTTGTCGCAGATGCCGTATCCTTCACCTATGGTAATTAAGTTCACGTTGCCGATAAAATGGTTGTCTTCAAAAATAATCGGGTCGGGCATGGGCTGGCCTGCCGGCGCGTTTTCCGCCCTTGCGCTGAAGGTGACGGCCGATATGGCGTAGTTTACCTCGCCGTTGTAGTAAGGAGCGGGGTCATCGGGCGTCAATCTGGCGCCATCTTCGGGATTCTTGAGGTTGCCGGGCATCGCCTCCACCTTAACCTTGTTGCGGCGGTAGACGATATTTTTGTTTCCGACGGAGTTGAACGTCCAGATGCCGCGCGCCCCTACGCAGCCGTCTTCGGGTTTCAACACAATGACATTGTCTTCGAAGAGCATGTCTTTACATTCGTAGGACGTCACGCGCATGCCGGCGATGGAGGACTTGCGGTCGTACTCCTCGCTACGATTCGTGGGGGCGTAGCCGCGCATGTAGATAAAGTTGTTTTTCACGTCCGTGTTACTGCCCCAGCCGATGCCGATGGGGAGGTATCCCATGCCGAAGATTTTGTTGCCGATTATTTCCGACCCGTTATCGCCGGCCGGCGAAAGGGCAAAGCTGTTGGTGGCGAAGCTGTCGGAGTAGAGCTCGTTGTACCAGACTTTCCCGCAGCTGCGGATGCCGCAGTGGCGGAAGCGGCGGAGGGAATTAAACGAGACGTCGTTATTCAACTTCGAGCCGACGAGCAGGGCGCGGATACCGGCGTGGCGGTCGTCGATGCCCGTGCCCCGGTCGTAAAGCACGTTGTGATGAATATGCCCGTCGCCGGTCACCATGCCGCCGATGTTGGCGCCGTAATAATCGACCGTTACGCCGGCCACTTCGTTGTATGTATCTCCCATGTGATTAAGAAAAAGCGGGTTGTATCCCTCGCCGAAAACGCCGGCTCCGCCATTGCTGCCCTGTTTGACAATGCCGTTCAGTATCTTAAAGTTGGTAAAATTCCACAATCCCGCGCGGATGCCGAAAGTGGCCTCCTCATCGTAAGTACCCGAACCGACAACCTTTGAGGGGGCGTTGTCGTAGACAATCGTATGCCCGTCGAGGTCGAGCTCAATGTTGTGCGCTTTGATGTTGATAGCCATCGTAGGGACGGTCAAATCCTGCGTAAGCACATATTTGGCGTTGCCTTGCGTCAGCGTATAAGGCGCGTTGCCCTCCATATCTTCGGGAATGCGGATAACGTCATCGGTAAGCACCTGCGTAGTAAACGTGTAGTCGCCCGATGTGGTGACTGCGCCGTCATAACCCTGCGCGATGAAGCGGTAGTGATACGTTTTGCCCTGCTCCAGCCCCTTGATGTAGTGCAGATGTTGGTAGAAGTAGGATTCGGACTGGGTCGTTGTTTGCCCGTAGGCTGCCGTCTCGCCGTACTCGACGATGGAAATCGTCGGCAGGTTGGTGGTGAACCCCACAGCATGGGAGGTGTAGGAGGTGTGGTGCCAGTAGCCGAGTTGAACAAATGTTAGTGCGTTGCCAAAAGCTTCCGCGATGAACGGCTCCGTTGAGGGAGCAAATTTTTCGAGGCGATAGTTGAAGAAATACTCATCATCGTTTTGGTAGTTAGCGATGGGTTGAGGCTCGGAAAACAACTTCGATGTTTCGTCTGAAGTTTCCTCCTCCGCTTTGTTTTCGTTTTCTCTTCCTATGCCGTGGCAAGATGACAGAAAGTACCCCATAAGTAAGATGCAGCCCATGTAAAATTGTCTCATGATAAAAAGTGTAGTTGGTTATGAATAAAATAAGCTATAAAAAAATCGGCAGTAAAAGTAACACCGTTTTTAATTAGATATTGTTTTTATTTCGTTATAAAACGTTATGCTGTATTACAGAACATGTCAAGCACGGCGTGTATTTCACAACGCTCACGCCCTCACACTCATAACGCGAGCGCAACACGAGTGTAACGCTCACCGAAACCTACATGGGGGATAAAGTATCGCTGCAACAAAGCTCATTACATATATTTTAATGTTTTAAAATATTAATTAGCATTAAGTTTGAGTAAGCGGGCAATTTTTGAGCTACATTTGTGCCTTAACTTTTAAAGAAATTAGCGCAGCATGTTGCGTACTTCCGGTCATACTTTTTCCTGCTTTTTTGCAAACGGCTTGCAGCTGACAGGCTGTATGCATAACACACACACACACACACACACACACACACACACACACACACACACACACACACACACACACACACACACACACACACACACACACACACACACACACACACACACACACACACACACA
>JAITQP010000136.1 GCA_031288885.1 Prevotellaceae bacterium
TGTGTGTGTGTGTGTGTGTGTGTGTGTGTGTGTGTGTGTGTGTGTGTGTGTGTGTGTGTGTGTGTGTGTGTGTGTGTGTGTGTGTGTGTGTGTGTGTGTGTGTGTGTGTGTAAAGAAAGGATAGGATAGCGTATAGAACATAGCGTATAAATTATAGAGGATAGCACCTACATCTGTCTTGCCGTAGCTATGTATACAACAGGGAGCAGGTTGTTGTCGTATGTCGTAAATTAACCTCATATATTTTATACAATACATAACGAGTGATTATTCTTCATTCGATGACTTTGCAAATGTACAATGATTATTAAATGATGGAACTCCAACTCAGTTAAATATTATTAAAAATATTTAGCTGAAGGTTTGCTGAAAATAAGGTGTTCTACTTCATAATTGTAAGTGAAATGCATACAACTATGACAAAGCTGTAACTAAAGCCATAAATCCTGACTTTTGGGTTTTAGATTTCTTTGCATTTCAAAGAGAGCCGAAACGCTAATTTTCCACTCAAGCGTTACTCGAAAATGTATAATCTCTTGCAATGCCAATACTGATAAGGGTTCTAAAAATTTCATTTTTGCAAAATTGAGGCTGGAGCGGGAGTATCACACGCCTTACGCCGGTAATGACTTGCTGATGTATCGCCATTAAGTCCCCAAAAGTAAAAAGCCTGTTAATCTACCGATTAACAGGCTTTTTTTGTGAATGCACAGCCAGCAAGTAGCGCTGTGATTATCGCTAATGAGCAATGGCGCGCAACGCGGCTACCATTAACGGAAACGCGGGCGCTAACATATCATGCCCATACCCGTCAAATTCGTACAATGTGGCTTGCGTGTTGCCGGTCAGCTTCAGCATGCGCCAGAGGTAGGCGTTCTCTTCGTAGCGGCCGAGCATCTCCAGCTCCCTGTCGCCGGTCATCAGGTAAATGGGGGGCGCGTTGGAGCGCACGTGATACAGGAGCGCGTACTCGTCAACCACCGGCTGCATGTTGGGGATATTCCTTTCCTTGCGGATAGTGTAGTGCGTAACGGTTTGCGCGCTCAAAAGGAACAATCCTGCTATCCGGTTGGCATCAATGCGGTGGGCTTGCAGCCAGCGCTTATCCAACCCTACCATCCCCGACAGGTACGCGCCGGCCGAATGGCCGGAAAGAACAACGGCGTCGGGGTTGCCGCCGTACTCCGCAATATGGCTGAAGACCCACGCTACCGCCGCCGCCGCGTCTTCGATGTACGCCGGACAGGTTGCCTGCGGGTGCAGGCGGTAGCTCACCGCTACCACGCAAAAGCCCTGCTCCTTTAGCGCTGCGGGGATGTGCTTTTCCCCGCCGGTCAGCCCGCCGCCGTGAAACCACACCACCGTAAGGAAATTTTTCGCATTTGAGGGGTAGTAAACATCCAGCACGCACCGCTGTGCGAGGTAGGCATTGCTTGCCCGCGCCTCCTCCGTATAGTAGGGAATGTCCGAAACGGTAGCGTAGGAGGTCGGTTTTTGCGCCGACAAGCAACACACCTCCAGCAGGAAGAGCGCTAACAGTATCCGATGCTTCATAAAAATGAGCTTTTAGGAGCGTGTGCCCACTATTTTCTACTTTTCGCCAGCGTAGCTTTCCTTTACCAGCGGGCAGCTCAGCAGGTAATCTAAGCTGATTTTGACGCTTTCTATGGGAGTATGGCTGTATTTTTCCACCTCCACAATCAGGTATTTGGTACCGGCTATATCGGTGTTTTTAAAGATAGCGTCGAAGCCCACCATGCCGCTTTGCCCCAGCTCCTTGTGGTCTTTGATGTGCAGCAGGGTAAAGCGTTTGGGGTATTTTTGGAAGTACTCCACCGGACTTTGCCGCCCCATCACCGTCCAGTACACATCCATTTGGAAGAAAACCCATTCGGGGTTGGTGTGCTCCAGCATATAGTCATACATCAGCGCGTCCTCAACTTTGGTAAATTCGTGCGCATGGTTGTGGTAGCCAAATAGCAACCCCTTTTCCTTACACCTTTTACCAACAACGTTGTAGTAGTCGCAATACGTTTGCAGGTCGGCAAGGGTTTTGGGGACTTCCATCCAAGGCGCTACAATGTACTTCATGCCGGCGGCCACGTGCGCCTCAATGGCTGCATCCCACCACGCTAACGACTCGGAAAAATCCTTGGAGCTCAGCTCCTTTGCCGATAGCGATTTTGTTGTGTGTGACGACAGCACTTTCATCCCTGCGGCTTCCACCGCGGCCTTAAACTCTGCCGGCGTTTTGCCGTAAAATTTCCCATCGCCGTAGCTGGCGGCTTCTACCGCCGTATAACCCGCTTCGCCCGCTTTTTTGATGGCGCCCTCAAAATCGCTGCTGAAATCGTCGCGCAGCGAGTAAAGCTGCAAGGCAATGTCCTTCTTGGGCAGAAGCTTACTGTCCGCGTTTGCTGCACAGGAGGCTAACAAAGGCAGGGTAATAATTGATAGTAAAAATAATTTTTTCATTGCTCAATTTATTTTTGATGTTTAGAATTCGTTTTTTCGGCAGCGTGCTCATCAATAATTTGCCACAGCGGAAGCCCGTAGCCATGCTTCATGGTTTTGCGGCGGGCAAGGATTTCGTCCATTTCCTCCACCTTCCCGATGCAGGGCGCGCCGTTCCTGACAGCGTCGTCAAACATTTTCCACGCCATGTCCGAAGCAGCTACGCTATCCTCCACGGTGGGGTAGCCCAGATTTTTCCCCGCCAGCACCGATTTTGCAAACACATCTACCAGAATATCAATTTTTTTATCGTTAAAATCATCGGTTTTTTTTATGGTATTGTTCACGCCGTGCAGCTCCACCGTGGCCGTTTTGAAATCGTAAGTCAGGCGGGCAACGCCTTTTGTGCCAATCACATCCACATAGCAGTTATTCGTTTGCACCTGCGCCAAGTGGCCATACACAAACCCTTGCGTAATATCAAACACCACGTCGTTTTGGAACGTGCCGTGCACCTGCACCCACCACGGGTCGGTGTAGCTCCACATCCTGACGCCTTGCGCATGGTAGGTGGCGTATTCGCTGTCGGCATACCAGCGGGCAACGTCCACGTAGTGCATACCGCAGTCGTGGAAGCAGGGGCCTTCCGGCCCGTGTCCCTCCTGCGGCATGTGCCCGGGCGTCATGTGGGCAATCCGGATGATGGCCAGCTCGCCAATTTCCCCAGAGCGGATAAAATCAATCATCATTTTATGGTACCACGCGTTGCGGTTAAACATATTGACGGCCACCATCCTGTCCGATTCTGCCACCGCTTTGGCTATTTCCCACTCTGTTTTGACGTCGCCGGCCACTGGTTTTTCCGCCAGCACGTGCTTGCCCGTTTTCAGCGCTCTGTACAGCTGGTTGGGGCGCAAATCTGCTAAAGTAAATAACCCGACGACATTTATCGTCGGGTCTGTGAATATTTTATCGTCGTCATCAGTAATGGTAGCGCTGGGCGCCACCTCCTTCGCTATTTTTCTGGCGGTAGCGCTCACGTCGCAGATATAAGCCAGCTCCCACAGCGGGTTTTTCAGCAGCTCCTTGACGTGCAGCTGCCCCATGCGTCCAAAACCGATAACTCCTATTTTAAGCTTTTCTCCGCGCTCCATGTTAATCCAGCAGCTTAATACGGATATTACGGAACCAAATGTCGTTGCCGTGGTCTTGCAAACCGAAGAAGCCTTCGCGGTTCTGGCCGCCGCAGCTATTCAGGAGCTCAAAGGCCAACGGCCATGCTTTTTCGCTAAACTTGCTGGCCTGCAACATTTCCGTCCACTGGGGCGTCCACAGGTGGTATTCTACCACATTGGCGCCGTTTTGTCCGTGCACCACCGTGCCCTGATACACCATTATCTTTGCCTCGTTCCACTCGCCAAAGGGCTTTGCGTTTTGCGGCACCGCAGGTATCATGTCATACAGCGACGCGGCTTGCCGGTTGTTGTCCTTGCCCAGCTTGGCGTCGGGGTGGTTTTCGTTGTCGAGCAGCTGAAACTCGGGCGATGAAATATAAATCGGCTCCAGCTTCGAGCTTCCGTCCTTGTCCTTCGTTTCTACCTCCTGCGCCAGATAAAGGATACCGGAGTTTCCGCCTTTAGAAATTTTCCACTCCAGCAGCAGCTCAAAGTTTTTAAACTTGTGGTTGAATATCAGGTCGCCGCCATCGGCCTCCTGCGCTTCGCCGCCGCCTGTGCCGTTAAATTTGATACAGCTGTCCTCAACTATCCACTTGCCCGGCACTCCGTCTTTCCCGTAGCCGCGCCAGCCGTTGAATGTTTGCCCGTCAAAGAGCACAATGTAGCCCTGCTCATCTACAGGAAATGTGGAAAGGTCAACCGCCGGTTTGTCCAACAACGTATAAGCGGGTTTTGTAGCACTGCTGCAAGCTACCATTGCGCCTGCACTTACTATGCAGCTGAGTAATAAAGTTACTTTTTTCATGTCTATTGTATTTTTAATTATTAGTTATTAGTTATTAACTCTTAGTTTTTAGTTAATTAGGAATTTCAGGTAGCTTCCAGCCGTCGCGGTAGGTGTGCTTAATCATTTCGTTAGCAAACTCCGCGGCATTTTGGGGCTCGGTGAAAGTTTTATCAAAGGTTGGGTGTCCGTCGGTAATTTTGAAGCCGTCCTTAATCACGGTTTTAATCGTAGCGTCGGACGGGATGTTGGTAAAGCGCATATTTGCGCCGTCCCAGAGCAGCTCTTGGTTGAGCGCTTGCAGGCGCACGGCCATCACGCCCATCACCACCATTTCGTTGAACGGGCCCGCTTCGCTGAACGGAGAAGCCGTTTCCACGCGGTTGGCAGCGTCCTCCTTGCAGGCGCGCACCCAATCCATTTCGTGGCTTTCCGTTACTTCGCGCAGCACCTCCGGCGATTTGGGCGTACGTCCGGACACCAGCCACGGATCTTTCCCGTAGCAACCGCAAATCAGCGTATCTTTCGTTCCGTGGAAAATCACGCCGCCACCGGCGTCGTTCAAATTCCGTCCAACAGGCACACCTTCGGGGCGTATGGGCTGCAGACCGCCGTCGTACCAATACACATCAACTTCGGGCATACCTACTTTTGGCATGTTGTCGCGGGCGGGGAAGGTAATTTTCACCATTTGGGCATTCGGCGCGCAGTCGGTCAGCAGTAGGGTTGAGCTGCCTTGCACCTTTGTGGGGTAACCCAGCTTTAAGCCCTTGAACACCGGATGCAAGATGTGGCAAGCCATATCGCCCAGCGCTCCCGTACCAAAATCCCACCAGCCACGCCAGTTCCATGGGGTATATATCGGGTTGTAAGCGCGGTACTTGGCCGGCCCTAAGAATAAATCCCAATTCAACGTTTTTGCCGGATTTTCCGCCTTTTCGGGCACCGGTAAGCCTTGCGGCCAGATGGGACGGTCGGTAAACGCCTCCACCTTTTTAATTTCGCCGATTTCGCCGCCCCAAATCCATGCGCAGGTTTGGCGCACGCCTGCTCCGGAGGAGCCTTGGTTGCCCATTTGGGTGGCCACCTTGTACTTGGCCGCCAGCTTGGTCAGCAAGCGCGACTCGTACACGGAGTGCGTCAGCGGCTTTTCCACGTACACGTGCTTACCCAGCGTCATGGCGTCGGCAGCGATAATGGCGTGCGTATGGTCGGCGGTGGCGACTACCACTGCGTCGGCTTCCTTGCCGAGCTCGTCGAGCATTTTCCGGTAGTCGTAGTATTTTTTTGCCGCCGAAAAATGCTTAAACGCCGGATTGCAGTACTTCCAGTCCACGTCGCAAAGCCCAATGACATTTTGGCTTTCAATGGCTTTCAGCACGCCAAAACCCCGTCCGCCAACGCCAACGCCCAGAACGTTCAGCTTATCGCTTGGGGCGATGTGCCCCGCGCTTTTACCCAATACCTTATTGGATACAATTGTAGGCGCCATAGCCAATCCAATGGCTGCGGTAGCCCCTGTTTTAAGGAATTTTCTCCTCGAAATGTTTGGTTCCATTTGTTTTACGTGTAATTATATGTCCATAAAAACGTTAATTGGCGATAAAGGTAGGCAAAGTATCTAATTTTAGTACCCAAGGCATATTAATTAATGCTAATTGTCAACAAAAACATTGTCAAAAATATGATTTACAGAAATTTGAACAATTAATTTGGGTGTAAAATCAACAGCTATTAAAAGTCCAATAAAAATTACATTAACGGATAGGCACGCTTACAATGACGCAATTGCATTAGGCACATTATTAGCATATTACAAATTTCGTTGTTGCAACGATGAACGCCGTAGGCGTTTAATGTGGATAACCCCGAGCAAGCGGAACGTAGCTCGGGGTGAAAATGCCCTCCTCTCTTCTGAGCTGCGTAGCAGCTCAACCGGAAAGACGAGCGGTGTTTTTGGGTAAGTAGTAGAACTCCTACGGGGTTCTGTAGCTGACAGGGTGGCAGCTTTACCCCGAGCTGCGCTCCGCTTGCTCGGGGTTATTCGTATTCAAGGCCTTCGGCCTTGCGTTTCGTTGCCATGATGGGGATAACGTATCGCTGCAACAAAGCCCATTACAAGCTTCGTCTTTTCCCTTTTTTACCCGTACATAGGTTCAGGGCTCGCAATGACGCAACGCGTGCTAAAGCCAATTCGCAAAACCATGCCGCGCGTAGCATATATTTTCAGCCCCTATCCCCTCCCCTCTTACTTTTTTTACTTCGCCAAGCGCTTTGTCTTTCAAGCCCGTGTGTTTTTTCATCGTAAATTTTGTGATAAATAAGCTGAATAAAAACCATATTTTGAGGCATTGACGCGTTGTATTTGTACATGTATAACTAAATAAATCATTACAAAACATGAAAACAACTTCAATTATGTTAGCCGCGCTGCTAATTGGCGGAAGCCAAGCAATAGCGCAAACGTCATCAACCTCCACAGCCGGAACTTTTGCCACCGAGATTTACGTTAACCCGTTTGTCCGCAATCCTTTTAGCCTTATTGACGGGATTAGGGGTCGCTACTTTTTGAGCGATAAGCTCGCTATCCGCGCGGACTTAGGGCTGAGCTACAAGTCATCGTCGGAGAACCAGACCCATATCAACGTTACCCCAGCAGTGGAGGGGGTGGCTAAGCACTCGCTTTTTTCCTTTAACCTTGCCCCCGGCGCAGAGTACCACTTTGCCACCTACGAAAACGTGTCGCTTTACGCCGGTGCAGCCTTTAAGCTTCGCTTTGACAAGGCCTCACAGGAAATTACGAACGACAAAGGGGTGAAGGGGGACAAAGAAACAAAAAGCGGAAAGAGCGACTTCGGCTCAAGTAACTTTACCTTCGGGCTGCAAGCCTTCACCGGCGTTGACGTGTCTGTTTACAAAAACCTGTACCTCGGCGCCGAGCTCGGGCTTCAGTACAGCATGAACAAGCCGTCGGAGGTGAAAACAACCTCAACTATTGCCGGCAAAAGCACGACAACTACCACCAAAAACCATGTGGTAACCTCCAACCTTGGCTTTTATGTATCTCCGGCGTTCCGCTTGGGGTGGAGATTTTAGGGATTTTTGAGCTGGGAGTATTTTGTTCATGATGAAGAAGCCTGCAAAGACAAAAAATCTTTGCAGGCTTTGTGTTTTTTGAGAAGATTATCCTCGCGATGCCCATCATGATACTGCTGGTAATGCCGTGGGCTGCCAATCAGGATATCCGGAACATGAACCTGAGCGTGGTGGATAACGACCACAGCTCGTGGTCTAAGCGGCTGATGGAGAAGGTAACCTCCTCGGGATACTTTCGCCTCACCGATATCTCCTCCTCAAACGACGAGGCGCTGCGCAGCGTTGAGGTGGGCAAATGGGCTTGGTCATATCCAACTACTCGAGCACGATGCAGCAGGCGCAGCTTGTTGCCATCTTCTTTATTATCATTCTGATTTTGATGAGCGGGCTGTTCTTCCCGATAAACAGCATGCCGTCCGGAGCGCAGACGCTCACGCTGTTCAACCCGCTGCGCTACTTCATTGAGGTGATGCGCGGGGTTTACCTCAAAGGCAGCGCAATGACCGACTTGCTGCCGCAGCTGCTTGCGCTCTGCGGCTTCGCAGTGTTCCTTAACGGCTGGGCGGTGGTGAGCTACAGGAAAAAGGCGTGAGAAATACCATTTTCTTGCTATACGGCTGTTGGGGGTTATTTCAACTGTTTCAAATTCCGGTTATCTACCAATGAGCGCATTTGCGTAATTGCGACATTGTTGAGC
Source organism: Prevotellaceae bacterium (assembly GCA_031288885.1). Taxonomy (GTDB): domain Bacteria; phylum Bacteroidota; class Bacteroidia; order Bacteroidales; family UBA932; genus JAITMY01. The sequence continues at coordinate 8,210 of JAITQP010000136.1, forward strand.
TGCACTAAGCGCTCGCTTTGCGGAAGCCCCTGTCGAATAAGCAGGGCATTGATACTTTCCATATTCGACAGTACAACCAACTGTTCCAGCGTGGCGTAATCGCGGATATTGCCTTTGTTTTCGGGATTTTCGTCGCGCCACTGGGCGGCTGTTTTGCTGAACAAAGCCACATTCAGCAAGTCGGCTTCACTGGCATAGATGAACGTGATTTGCTCTTTGGTTACGACAGGTGGAATGATGTGTTCCTTTATGGCGTCGGTATGAATACGGTAATTGATTTTCGACAGCGTGCGTTGCAAACTCCATTCCAATGAAAGACGTTGTTGCTCGTCCCGTTTAAGGCGCTTAAATTCGGTAATCAGATATAATTCAAATTCAGCCGAAATCCATGCTGCAAACTTGAAAGCAATATCGGAATGAGCAAATGTTCCTCCTCCATAGCGTCCCGATTTTGAAATCAT